>JAGNMT010000210.1 GCA_017991025.1 Verrucomicrobiales bacterium | reverse complement strand
AAAGCGTCAGCAATTCCTGCACGCCGGGAAGGACCTGGGAGTAGGTGCGATTGCGTCCGGCACGGTTCAAAATATCCGTGACAAGGGCGACATCGGCCATCCGCCGGGCCGGGAGCCAGTCCTCGGTGGCCGCGGATCCGGCACGGCGGGTGAGGGTTCGGATGAAATCACGGCTCTGGCAGCGGCTGATTTCGACACGGTCCTGCTTGAGCTGAAAATCCACCTCCACCGTTCCTTTGCGGCCGGGGTCCAGTTCGGCGATGCGGATGGTGAAGGCGGAGGGGCGGTTTTTGCGGGTCGAAAGGGAGGCGATCGCTGTCATGGATGACTGCGTGAGATCAAATCTTGCCTCGAGCTTGGAAGCGATCCAGGCGGCGAGGTAGAGCGCGCTCATCCGGTAGCCTTTTGCGAAACGGATCTCGACTTCCGAGAGTGAACCGAGTTCGCGGGCAACGACGGGCCGGTCGAAGGCGTTGGCGATGGCTTGCCGGATGGAGTTCAGCCGGGTGAACGCGAGATCATGCATCACAAAAGGGGACCTGTCGCTGTGCTGGCTTTCCAGGAGACGGATAAATTGATTGCGCGGCGAGTCCCAGCTTTCGCTGTCGAAAAGGAGCCGATCGATCCGCGAATAGAGCCGATCTTCAAAGGCGTCGGAAAATTCGCCGCGCCACCAGAAGGCCAGGGGCAGATCGGAGTCGAGGTTCGCGAGGATGACATTTCTCAGCAGTCCGGGCGAGTTTCCCGTCAGAAAAAAGCTGATCTGCTCACTGCAGACCGACTTTTCCCCGTTGCGATCAATCTGGCAGTGCGCCTGCACCCAGGCTCTTGCGCTGAGCAGGGGGCTGCGGGTGTCGGCATTGATGAGAAGCGAGCGACAGGCCGCCTCGCTCGTCAATTCCGCGAGGACGGAAGCATCGTGCTCCAGTTCATCCTGATTCTCGTTGTAAAGGACAAGGTTGATGAGGGAAGCTCTCGCGACTCCACCCGCGTTGGGCGAATCTTCTTCGACGCCGTCGTCCATGAAGAGCGCCTGGAGTGCCTGCTCGATATGCGGAATATCGACCGGCTGCCCGAGCAGCTGAAAGGCGGGAAGCGAAGGGAGCGTCGCGGCAGTTGTCATGAGGCAGGATCATACGCCCGTTTTTCGCAGTGGAAAACAGATTCACCGTGAAGCAGGGTGCCCGCCGCCCCGTTGTCACGCATTTGCCCCCCTTTTCTCTTTTCAATGTCTCCGACCACCCGCCTCCATCGCCTCGACAACGGTATCCGCCTCGCCACGGTTTCGATGCCCCATATGGCCAGCGTCGCTTTCGGGCTTTGGACTGATGCGGGGAGCCGGCACGAAACCGACCGTGAGCACGGCATGGCGCACTTTGTCGAGCACATGCTGTTCAAGGGCACGCCGACGCGTTCCGCCGAGGAGATCTCCCGGCACATCGAGAGCATTGGCGCTTCGATTGACGGGTTTACGGTGGAGGATCATACGGCCTATCAGGTGAAGGGACCGGCGGAACGCTTCGAGCGGCTTTTTGATGTGCTCGCCGATCTCTATCGCCATCCGGTGCTCGATCCGGAAGAGATCGAGTCGGAGAAAGCGGTCATCCGCGAAGAGATCGCGATGGTGCGCGATCAGCCCTCTCAATACCTCGAGGATCTTATCAGCGAGGCGATCTGGGGTCCCGGGCATCCTCTCGGTCGGTCGATCACCGGGACGGAGGAAAGCCTCGATGCCTTCAAGCGTGCCGATGTGGCCGACTTTCACCGGCGCGCTTATTGCGGGTGCAACACGGTAATCTCAGTTGCCGGCAACATCGAGCACGATGCGGTCCTCGAGATCGTCTCAAAACGGGTCGCCGACATGGCGAAGGGCGAGCCCATTCCCTACCTTCCCGGCGGCATCTCTCCGGACCGCCACCGGTTTCACGAAGAAAGCGGTCAGGAGCAATCCCACCTCGCCCTTTCTTTCCGCAATGTGGATCGCTACGACAAAACCCGCTTTGCTCACAAGTTGCTCAATGTGATCCTCGGGGAAAACATGAGCTCGCGCCTCTTCCAAACAATACGGGAGCAGAAAGGGCTCTGTTACGAAGTGCAGAGCGACATGGCATCCTTTTCCGATGCGGGTCTGCTCCAGATCTATCTGGCGCTCAGCCCGAAGAATCTGAAAGAAGCACTCTACGGCATCTCCGACATCCTCAACGACCTCCGCGAGAACGGAGTGAGCGATCAGGAACTGGAGGAATCGAAGGCCTACATCATCGGTCAGAACCGGATCAGTCTCGAGAATACCTCGGCCCAGATGATGTGGGCGGGCGAGACTCTGCTCTTTTTTGACGACTGGATTGACCCGGAGGACTCCCACCGTCGAGTCGAAGAGGTCACCTCAGCTGACATACGTGCCGCCGCGCGGATTGCTTTTGATCTTGATACGCTGTGTTCCGCTCTCATCGGGCCGGGGACTTCACACAAAGTCCTCACGGAATGGATTAGTGCGTGCAGCACATAGGCCCTTCGAGGCTTTCGAGGCGACGGAACCAGAGGAATTTTCGCTGCAGCAGCGGAAGCGGCTCAAAGGCGAGGGCATCGCCGTAAATCTCGCCGTTCTTCCGGCCGAGCTTGAGCTCTTCCCCTTTCCTGACATAGGTCACTTCGAAGTCTTCGGTCATTTCGCTGACGAGGCGGCGGAACTCGAACCAGGGAAGGATGTGAAACCCGAGATTCGCGAACTGTTGAATGCCCTGCGGTCTTTTTGAGGGACTGAGAATGTTCGGCACAGATTCGCGAACATCGATCATGTCTGTCTGGAGTTTGAAGAGATCGATTCGCTTCAGAAACAGGTGATTGCCGGCCGCCTCGGAGCGGAGGTTACTGTACATCGAAAAGGAGGTCTGCGTCCGGCCTCCGAGCCAGGGGGAGGCTCCATTAAGGAGGATGGGGATGAGCCCGATCCAGGCGAGGCTCCAGCTGGCGCGATTGGCCAGTGCACTGTCCTCGCGGCGTGCTTTCCAACCGGCGATGAGGTAAGAGGCACCGAGCCAGCAACCCCAGGCAAAGAAGGCGAAAAATCCGATGCGGTTGGCGATATGAAAGACTGCGTAACTGCGGTCGATCGTGAGATAAAGGGTCCCTTGAATAATCAACGTGAGGAAAAAGACCCCGACTACAAGTGCCCGCGCCCGATGCCGACCACGCGGGATATCACCGCGCCCGAGCCAGCGCAGCCACCGGTCCCAGAGCCCCTGCATCTGTGCCCCCCAGGAGAGTGGGAGAAAGAGCACAAGCACGGACAGGATGAGTGCGGTGTAGCTGAAAATCCCTGCGGCGGGGTGAATTGAAAGCCAAAGGTGAAACCAAACCGCTGCAACAAATCCGATGTATCGGGTCTTTTTGAACATCAGGAGCAGGGGAATACCGAGCTCAAAAACGAGCGAGCCGTAGGATGCCGCGACGAGTGTCCACGGAGCCGTCGGAACCAGTCCTCCGAAGTAGGCGGCGATTTCCTGATGCAGCATCGCGGCGCAGGAGACACTCGGGTCAAAGTAGTCCCAGTTCAGTTTCTGGATCACCGCCCAGACGTACATGATTACCACCCCGGCGCGAAGGATAGGTGCGATGCGGTTAAGATAGGCCTCACCTGAACCGATAGCCGGAGGCCCGAAGAGAAATCGCCAGAGAGCGACAAGAAGGAAAAGGGTCGTGAGCGCTCCGGGAAGATAACCGTGAGGAATGCCGGGGAGATAAAAATAGAGGGCCTTGACGAAGGCGGCGATCAGGACAAGCAGAATGCGCGATGACCAGGCTCCTTTTACCCGGCCGAATTCAACTCGTCCCGGACCCGTGAGGAAAAATCCTCCTATCGCAATGAGCATGATGAGATGCAGCATTCCCTCATAAAGGATATGATTGGGCACGAAGGGCAGCTTTTGCCATAAGTTCACCATTGAGGAGAGCACGAGAAATCCGAAGCGGAGAACGCAACCCGGCTGATAAAGGACGGCGATAGCGGCAATGACGAGGATCCAACCCTGCCACGATTCGGTCCAGAAGGTGAAGGCCAGTTGGTGCGCGAGAGTTGCCAGACTCCAGATCAGTGCAAAGGCGGAAAAAGGGCGGTAATCGCCGGTTGATGAGGAGGTAAGGGCGGGGGTCATAGCATCGATAAATCTTGCGCTTGTCCTTTGCTCCCGGCAACCGGCAAAATGCCTTGATCAGTGCGATTTACAGAATTTCCTCGGGATGAGATCGTGCGGGACCTGCTCGACATAAACGTTTCCTTCCGCCCGGCACGCCTCACCGGCGAGAAGGCCGGTCTTTCGACACAGTTCCATCGCGATCACTTCCTCAGGTTTCGCAAAGTCGGTGAACTCGTAGCCGATCTTTTCCGCTTCGGTCATGATGTCGTTCCAGACCGGCAGGGCGATGCGTCCGCCGTAGGCTCCTTCCATAATCTTTCCCGGCTGGTCGAGGCCGATCCAGACGCCACCGGAGAGGCGGCTCGTGTAGCCTACAAACCAGGCGTCCTGGAAATCATTGGTCGTTCCTGTTTTGCCTCCGGCCGCCGCGCTGAAACCCAGTTTGCGAAGCCCGGCGGCGGTGCCTCCCTCTTCAAGAACTTTTTTGAGAATGTTAGAGGTCATCCAGGCCGCGCCGGTCGAGAGCACGCGGTAACTGGCATCTTCATGCTTAAAGAGGGGCGTTCCGTCCCTGTCCGTGACCGACTCGATAAAAAACGGTTCGTGGCGGATGCCGCCGGTCGCAAAGACCGAGTAGGCGCTCGTGACATCGCGCACGTCGGCTCCGACGGTTCCGATGTAAATGGGTGCGGTGGGTTCGGCGCGTTCTGACTGGCCAAGCCCGGCATGTTCCATCATCGCGACAACGTGCTCGATCCCGGCCCATTCACCCACGCGAACCGTCATGGTGTTACGCGATTTGATCAGTCCGGTTTCCACCGGCAGCATGCCGCCATAGATGCCATCGGCATTTTCAGGATTCCATCCGATGCGGTCCCAGGCGATCTCTCCGGGAGCGATGGCCGCGTCACTCACCAGCATTCCCGGGAAGAGGCCCCGCTCAAAGGCCGCGCCATAAACGAGTGGTTTAAAAATCGAGCCCATCGGGCGTGTCGACTGGATTGCCCGGTTGAAGGCGCTGTGGGAAAAATCGCGCCCCCCGACAACAGCGCGCATCGCCCCGGTAAAATTCTCGGTGACCACCGTCGCGGCCTGAAGGTAGGCCGGATCTCCTCCGTTGAATGCGGAAAGAGTTGGATGAGGATAATCCGGCTGGCTTTCCAAAGCTGCCAGACGGGTGTTAACGGCCTCCTCTGCGGCAACCTGAAGCCGCGCGTCGAACGTCGTCCGGATAGCCAGACCGCCAACTCCGGCGAGGGAGGGGAACATCTCATCGATTTTGTCACCGACCATCTTGAGGAGGTAATTCTGCTCCGAGACCTTTGCCTGCGTTTTCAGCGTCTTCATCCAGCGTTCCTGCGGGAGCACTTCGGGACGTGCCGCCGCCATAGTGGTCGCTTCTTCCCGGGAGATCATGCCTTCGTCCGCCATGCGCTGGAGCGTGCTCCGCATTTCACGTAGCGCGGCATCATAGTTCCGGAACGGTGAAAAACCGTTCGGAGCGCGGATCACACCGGCGAGCATGGCCGCTTCGGGCAGAGAAAGATCGAAGGCCGCTTTGCCAAAATAACCCCGTGCCGCCTGCTCGATCCCGTTCATTCCGGTCCCGAGAAAGACACGGTTCATGTAATGCACGAGGATTTCCTCCTTGGAAAAATGTTTTTCAATACGACGCGCGAGGGCCATCTCGAGGAGCTTGCGCTGCATCGTCCGACCGGTGAGGCCGAAAGTCATGCGGGTGAGCTGCATCGTGAGGGTGCTGGCCCCCTGCACCGTACGATTTTCTTTCGCATTCCGCAGCCAGGCACGAATCAACCCCCGATGGTCAATGCCGTGGTGCGTGTGAAATCGGGAGTCTTCCCTCGCGACGAGAGCATTTATGAAATAGGGCGATACCTGATCCTGCTTCAGGGGGATGCCGACGTCTTCCCCGTGCAGGTAACCAATCAGCTCGCCCGTGCCGTCCACGACCGTCGATTCCATGGGCATTCGTCCCACCGCCGAGACATCGTAGCGGGCGGCGATTCTGTCATAGTTGAAGAGCACCATTGCCACGATGATGAGCCCGACGCAGGCGACAGACAAAACAACGACAATGGTCAGCCGGATCAGCGGATGACGCAGAAGATTCCTTTTCGCGGGTGCGCGCCGATCCGGCATGCTTACTCTAGTTACCCGCTTGCGCGAGCCTCTGGCCGGTCTTGTCATCTATGCCATTGCGAGAATGAGCCGAACGGAATCAACCCGGAGGGGCGTATCAGTGAGGTATTTCTTCAGCTCGACCTGAGCCGCCTGGAGCATCGCAATCTCGTCCTGCCTCACAGGGTGCTGCATCTCCTGAAGTCTTATAAGACGCTCTGCTTCTTCGCCGATCTTTTCCTGCATGCGCTCCATCGCCGCCGCCCGGATCTC
>JAGNMT010000007.1 GCA_017991025.1 Verrucomicrobiales bacterium | reverse complement strand
TTCCGATATCGCTGGAAAAAGCTCCGATTAATTTGCCGATCATGTATTTTGAAACAAGGGTCAACAGTACCCCTCATCCCGTGAAAGAAAAGCGGGTCGGCGGGTAATTGCTCTAAATTCCGTAAACCTAACACGTCGCCTCCCATTTGCCAACAGGCCCGTCATTCAGGAAGAAAAAACGTGCTCCGGGATTTTTTGCGTTCCAAGACCTTATTAGATGCCTTTCTGCTGGAAACGAGCATGTTTCAGGGGTGAGTCTTTACGATATGGAAGAGGGTGTGCATTATGCCTGCCAGCGATGCGGTAACTGCTGCCGATGGCCGGGAGAGGTTCCCGTTTCAGATGCAGAGCTTGAGCGGATAGCGCTGTTCCTCGGTCTTTCACTCCACGATTTTGTCGCCGACTACACGGATCTGCGCTTAAATCGTACGGGCCTTACCCTGATCGAAAAGCCGAATCACGAGTGTGTTTTCCTCGACGGGATAAACTGCCTGATTCAGGCGGTAAAACCGGATCAGTGCGCGGGTTTTCCCAATCAGTGGAATTTTCCAGGTTGGCGAAAAAGCTGCGAAGCGATCCCGATGCCGAATAAATCCCGTGTCGAGTAGCGGTTCACTAAGGTCTGAAACGGCGCAAACCTGGCACAAAAAAGCGCAGCAGATGACTGCTGCGCTTCTCAGGGTAAATTGATTGGGGTTTGCTATTGACCTTAGAGCGAGGCCTTCAGCGCGGAGGAAGGCTTGAAGCCAACCGTCTTGGACGCTTTGATCTTGATGGTTTCTCCAGTCTTGGGGTTGCGACCGCTACGCGCGGCACGCTTGCGAACCTCGAAGGTGCCGAAGCCGAGCAGTTGGACACTGCCGTCTTTCTTGACGCCCTTGGCGATGGATTCGAGTACAGCTTTCACTGCTTCTTCTGACGCTTTTTTGGATGTGTCTCCGCCGAGCGTTTTCTGGACTGCTTCAATAAGTTCTCCCTTGTTCATCACGAATTTGTAGTTTGAGTCAGAAGATATGTAAAGCCGTTTTTTGCGATGGAATCACCGTGAAACCGCCGTAAATCAACGGATTGCGCTTCTGTTGATCCATCTATTACGAAGGAAAATTTCATTTGGCAAGCCTAAAATTACACGTTTTCGAATCAAAAAGCCGTTTTTTCAACCGTTTCCCCTTTTGCCATGAACCCGTCACCGGTCTGTAATCATCTCATTTCTTCTCCTCGTGTACATCCCGATGCTTACGTCGCTCCGGGTGCGATGCTGATCGGGGATATCGATCTCGGGGAGTATTCCAGCGTCTGGTATCAATGTGTTCTGCGTGCTGATATTCAGCGCATTGTAATCGGGGCGGGTACCAACATTCAGGATGGAACGATCATTCATCTTTCAAGTGATCTCGGCACCTTTGTCGGTAGTTATGTGACTGTCGGGCACAGGGCGCTGCTGCACGCGTGTGAGATCGAGGACGAAGTGCTGATCGGAATGGGGGCCATTGTTATGGATGGGGCTCGCATCGGATCGCGCAGTATTGTTGCTGCTGGAACCCTTATTCTAAAGGGGATGATTGTCCCGCCCGGGTCACTCGTGATGGGCTCGCCGGGTCGGGTGGTGAGGTCACTGATGATCGAAGAGCAGCATGCCATTCGCGGGTGGGCGGAAAAATATGTCAGGGTCGCGGAGGAGCATCGCGCCTTTCATGCCGGAACGGGAACAGGAGATTGTGAAGTCCACAAGTCAGGCACTTAATAAGAGACTGACTGTTTGCGAATTGGCAAAATGATCGCCATAGTTGGGTAATAGGAAAATGATGGATAAATCGGTGGTCCAGGTTGAGGTGAAGAGTGTTCTCGCGACAAGTGCGGGTTCGGCCGTTTTTCTGGGAAACGCGGAAAAGGTCTTCGTGATCTACGTGGATCATTCTGTAGGCTCGGCGATTAATATGTTTCTTCACGGGACGCCGAAACCGCGCCCGCAGACCCATGATCTTTTTGGCGATGTGCTGACGGCTCTCGGTGCCCGCGTCGAAAGGGTCGTCATTAATGATTTTACCGACACCGTTTTTTTCGCCCGGCTCATTATTGTCGCGGAAAATGAACTGGAGGAGCGCAAAATCATCGAGATCGATGCCCGCCCGAGTGACAGCATCGCGCTTGCGGTGCAGGCGGAGGCACCGATTTATGTCGCTTCTCACGTCTGGGAGGCAGTCGAAGATATGTCGATTGTCCTTAAAAAGATGCAGGAAGCTAGCGGCGAGCAGGACCAAACCTTTCCGGGGCTTTAGAGTCTGTCGTCATCAGGCTTGCTGCAAATGTCTGGCAAAGCATGCCTTCGTCCTCTCCCACATCGCTTCTGACAGCACGTGGCCGGTCGCAGGCTCGATGAAATGGCTGAATTGGTCCGCACTTTTTGCTGACGCGTAAGCGGCTGCGATTCGGGCGATGCCGGTGCGGGCGTGTACGATGGGGCTGCCGTCATCTGTCTCGCCGAGGTTCAAGTGCAGGGCGCGCGGGGCAATGAGCGCGGCGATATCGGGGGTGTCGCCGTACTGGAGCCAACCGGGGACAAAGTTCGGGAAACAGTGGAGCAAGTGGTGTTCGTGGATGGCCGAATAGGTGGGCAGGCAGCAGTTTCCGACGAGTGCCCGCAGTCGGGGTTCGAAGGGGCCTACCAGCCAGGTGTGTGTCGATCCCATCGAATGCCCGTAACAGCCGAGGCGGTCCGTTTTTACTTCGGGGCGCGAAACAAGAAAATCGATGGCGCGCCGCATGTCGAGGATGTTCTTCCAGGCCATGCTTTTTCCGTTAACGATATAACGCAGGAACTCGAAGCGTTCGAAATTGCCGCCCGGTTGAATTCCGGAGGGATCCTGACGTTCTTCAAAACAGAGGGCGTCGGGACACATTACGACGTATCCCTCTTTGGCAAGGGCGACGCCGGTGTGGTGCATAGGGTTGCCTGCGAGACCGGCAGGTTCGCTTTTGCCGAGGTGATATTCTCCATTGTGCTGATGCCAGATCGCGATAGCGGGTGCGGGCCGGGAGGTAGTGACTTCGTCGGGGATCAGCAACATCGCGGGAATGGAGTCACCCGGTTCCGCCTCATAACTGAGCGATTCAATGCGATAGCCGTCTTTTTGAATCGTCTCATGAGTGACGGTATTGAGCGGACCGGCATCAGACCAGGGGCCACCCAGGCAGCGTTGTAACTGGTCGCGCATTTGTTCCGGTGTCATGTCAGGGGTGTTTTCGGATGAGCGGGGGAAGGCCTGGGTTGCCCCCAGTCCGGCGAGGAGTGAAGCGGCGGCGGCCTGTTTTAATAGAGTGCGTCGATCAGGCGGGTTCATCTTGTGATGTATGGAGTCTACGTAGCGGGCGCGTGGGAGTCAATCTTCCAAACGGCGGGAAACGCTGCGGTCGGTCGGGAGAGGCTGATTGCTGGTTCGAAAAGGAGAATTCCAAGCATGACAAATTTGTCATGATTCTAACGCCCGTTTTGTCACCCCTCCCAGTCATCATTGGAGTATGAAAAAGACTTCCCCGATTCTGAAACCCTTTGTCGTTCATCATAATCCCGGCCGAGTCGGGGTTCTCTATCTATCTCTGGCATTATTCCTTTCCGGAGCGGGACATGCCGACGCGCAGCAGCCGAAACTGAAAGAATCGCCGACCAATTTTCGCAAACCCATTGAGGGCGGTGAGAGGGGGGATGTTTTAAACCGCCAAAAACCGGAGGACCTCAAGATGGGGCTTCGAACGATCACTTTTCCCGGGGAGTTCCGGACCATCACTGGACTCGGGAATAATAAGGCAAATCCCGAATGGGGGACGCCGGGGATTCCCCTGTTGAGAAAGACGACGGTCGATTACGCGGATGGAATAAGCTTTCCCTCCGGTGCGAAGAGGCCGGGTGCCCGTGAGATCAGCAATGCGGTCGCGGCACAGAAGGAATCGATTCCGAATCGGCACTTCGTCTCTGACCTCGTCTGGCAGTGGGGCCAGTTTCTGGATCATGACCTGACGCTTACTCCGGTCAGTGACGAGGTGGAACCCTTCAACATCAAGGTTCCGGCGGGTGACCCGTTCTTTGATCCGAAAAACACGGGGAAATCGGAGATCCCGCTGGAGCGCTCTCACGGTGAACTCATCAATGGCGTCCGTCAGCAATTTAATGAGATCACCGCGTTTATTGACGCCTCGAATGTCTACGGTTCGGACGAAGCGCGGGCGAAGGCCTTGCGGACCCTTGATGGAACGGGCCGCCTTAAGATGAGCAAGGGCAATCTGTTGCCCTTCAATGTCGACGGTCTTGACAATGCCCCTTCCGCAAAAGCACCGAATTTCTTTGTCGCGGGCGACTTTCGGGCGAATGAGCAGGTCGCGTTGACTTCATTGCATACGATTTTTGCCAGAGAACATAACTACTGGGCCGCGGCCATCGCCAAGGCAAATCCGGCTCTCGGCGAAGAGGCAATCTATGAGTCGGCCAGGGCCATCGTCGGGGGGGAAATGCAGGTTATCACCTACCGTGAGTTCCTCCCGATTCTACTCGGGCCGGAGGGGTTGCCGCCCTACCGCGGCTATCGAGCCGAGGTTAATCCCGGCATCGTCAACGTGTTTGCCACCGCCTCTTTTCGTTTCGGGCACACAATGCTTTCTCCGCAGATTCAACGCCTTGATCGCCGCCTTAGGGTTATAGACAAGGGTAATCTCGATCTTGCTGCCACATTTTTCAGTCCGGCGAAAATCATCGATGAGGGGGGGATTGATCCCATTGTTCGAGGGCTTGTTCATCAGCCTGCCCAGGAAATTGACACGATGGTCGTAGACGCCGTCCGTAATTTTCTCTTCGGTTCTCCCGGAGCGGGCGGATTTGATCTCGCCTCATTGAACATTCAGCGGGGTCGCGATCATGGTCTCCCCGGTTACAACGAGGTGCGCAAAAACTTCGGACTCAAACCCGTCGGTGATTTTCGCGGGATCAACCGGAACGCTGAAGTCGGGAAACGGCTTGCCAGTATCTATAAGAGTGTCGATGAAGTCGATGTCTGGGTCGGCGGTCTTGCCGAGGCAGCCTGGCGCGGAGGTATCGTCGGGGAGACGGTATCGGCCGTGCTGAGAGATCAGTTCACCCGTCTGCGGGATGGCGACCGCTTCTGGTATCAGAATCACCTGAACCGTGAACTGCAACAACTCGTCGAGCAACAAACGTTAACGAAGATCATTCGTCGGAATACAGAAATCGCGAACGAGATTCCGGAGAATCCCTGGAGAGTAAAAGGCGCGACGCCCCCTGGCGTCATTCAAATTGGTCCGGGCGGCGCAGTGCCGGGCAGTGGAAACGGACCCGGGGGCGGTCCCCGGTGATTTTGGAGGGAATTTCCCTTGAAGGATTTCCCTTCCCCCGTAATGCTGGCAACTGGCTCGACGCCTCTATGAGAGTTCTCGTTGTTGAAGATCAGGAACGCATCGCCTCCTTTATTGGCAAAGGGCTAAAGGAGCAGGGCTTTGTCGTGGACGTGTCGAACGACGGAGATGATGGCTATGCCCTCGCCCTGACAGAACCCTACGATGCCATCGTCCTGGATGTGATGCTTCCGGGGCGTGATGGATTGAGTATTCTCAAGAACTTGCGGAAGAAGGGATTCTCCGTTCCGGTGATTCTTCTCACGGCACGGAGCGAACTCGATGAGCGGCTCGAGGGGCTCAATCTCGGGGCGGACGATTACATGACGAAACCTTTCTACATCGAGGAATTGATTGCCCGCCTCCATACCGTGGTGAGGCGTGCTGCCGGCGAGTCGAGTCATCTTTTGAAAGTAGCGGACCTCACGATGAACCTCGTGAGCCGGGTCGTGACGCGTCGCGATGAGGAGGTCATGCTCTCGGTTCGCGAATTTTCCCTGCTGGAGTACTTGATGCGGTCTCCCGGCCGGGTTCTCAGTCGCATGCAGATTTGTGAGCATGTATGGAGTTACACCTTCGATCCGGACACGAACCTCGTCGATGTCTACATCCAGCGCCTTCGGAAGAAAGTCGACCGGGATTCTCCCGTGAAGCTCATTGAGACCGTCAGGGGAGTGGGTTATCGCATTGGAAAGCCGGCCTGATTCATGATGCGCTCTCTCCGAACCAGACTGATTCTGATTTCAACGCTCGTATCGAGCGTGGCCATCATCGGCCTTGGTGCGGTCTCGTGGCACTTGATGATGCGGGCAGTTCAGGAGGCTGTTGATTTGCGGCTGGAGGGCATCGCCTCGAGGCTGATTCGTGAAGCGAATCCATGGACGGAAAGGGATGCCATGGAAGCTCAGCTGGAAGCAACCTACGGGGATGAGACCGGGGAGGGGATTCTTGCCTTGAGTGTCCGCGAATACCCGGAAGAGGCAGATGACCCTCCCGCAAGTCGTCTTATCGCCTCGGTCGGGTGGACAGACATGATTGAGGCGGGGCTACCCGAGGGATTTCCAGTCCCGGATCCCAGTCCCGTAAGGCGCCCCGAACCCGCTCGTGGAAGGGGAGGCCCGCCCCATGACGAGCCATTAGGATTTGGTGGACCGGGAGCGGAGAGGCGGCCGGACGGAGAAAGGCCTCCACCTCGAATGGGGCCCGGCGGCCCCGACGGCCGGGGAGAAAGAAGGTATGAAGGGGATCCTCCGCCACGGGAACCTCTCGATCACGGCTCCCGGCTCACTGAGTTCTGTAGCACGGGAAGTGGAGGGGGGAATTGGCGGTTCATCGCTGTTCAGGAAAGGGGCTATGCCGTCCTCGCGGGTTTGAATGTCACTCGTTCCAATCCGGGCATCGGCCAGCTCAAACAGGCGCTTTTTCTCGGGGTCCCGCTTGCGCTGCTCTTGATCGGATGTGGCGGATGGCTCGTCGCGGAGCGTGCGATGCGCCCGCTTCGCAAGATCACCGCGACGGCCGGGCGTATCTCCGTGCAGGCTCTGGGTGAACGGATGCCGCAGGACCGGCACTCCGATCCGGAGATTGAAAAACTGACCGAAGTCCTCAATGACATGATGGACAGACTTGAAACGAGTTTTACTCATGCGAGTCGATTCAGCGCCGACGTGGCTCACGAATTGAGAACACCGATCACGGTCATGCAAGGGGAGATCGAGTCAGCTCTGCGCGCATGCGATCCCGGCCAATCGGAGGAAGGTTCGCTCCTCGTGCTGCGAGAGGAATTGAACCGGCTCAAGTCCATTATCGGCAGTCTTTTGATGCTTGCCCAGGCGGATGTCGGCGGCCTCATTCGCAAGGAGGAAGTCGTTTCACTTTCCCGTGAACTGGATGCCCTGGCCGAAGATGCCGGGATCCTCACGGAGTCCGCCGGAGTCTCTTTTGAGTCGTCTTTTGAACAAGACCTCGAGGTGTCAGGCGATCCTGTCCTGCTGCGGCAGGCCCTTCTTAACCTGATCAATAACGCGATCAAGTTCAATGTCGAAAGTGGCTTTGTCAGGGTGGCCGCAAGTCGTAATGGACCGGAGATTCTCGTCACGGTGGAGAATTCAGGGCCGGGGATCAGCGACGAGGATCGTGAGAGAATCTTTGACCGCTTTTATCGGGCGGATCGCTCCCGTTCCCGGGGCGTCGATGGATTCGGGCTCGGGCTTAGTCTTGCCAAAGCTATCATCGAAGGGCACGGCGGTCAGCTCGCTCTTGAGGAATCCACGCCGGAGAAAACCCGTTTTGCGGTTCGCTTGAAGGGTAGGTAGATCCGGCTTCCGGTAATGGCGGGTTACCCCGCGATCACCGCCTTCTTCCGCGCCGGGAGATGCTTGAGTGCCTTGTTGACGGCATTCTCCACGGTCAGGCCGTGCTTTTCTCTGAGAATGTCGACGCGCCCGTGTTCGATGAACTGATCGGGCCAACCGATACGTTCCACCGGCGTTTTCAGCCCGGCATCATTCAGGTGCTCGATAACCGCGCTTCCGAATCCATTCTGGATCGTATGATCTTCGAAAGTCATCACGAGCGGGCATTGGGCGGCAAATTTTTCGAGGCAGGCCTTGTCGAGCGGTTTGATCCAGCGCGGGTTGATCAGGGCCACTGAATAACCCATCGCCTCGAGCCGGTCGCGAGTCGCCTCGGCCATTTCGAACATATTGCCAAGACCGATCAGCGCGATGTCGGTCCCGTCAGCAACGACTTCGGCTTTTCCGATCTCGAGAATTCGGGGCTCGGCCTTGGGCGTGGCACCGGTCCCGGCACCACGAGGGTAGCGGATCGCGGTGGGCCCGGCGTTGTGGTTGGCCATCGTCCAGAGCATGTCGACAAACTCGTCTTCATCCTTGGCCTGCATGAAGGTCCAGTTCGGGATGTGCCGCATGTAGCCGATGTCAAAAAGACCGTGGTGGGTCGGTCCGTCATCGCCGCTGAGGCCGGCGCGGTCCATGCATAGACGGATCGGGAGGTTTTGAATCCCGATGTCGTGCACCGCCATGTCGTAAGCGCGCTGGAAAAAGGTTGAGTAGATCGTGAGGAAAGGTTTCAGACCCTGCACTGCCTGACCGCATGCAAACAGGGCGGCATGCTCCTCGGCGATGCCGACATCGTAATAACGCCCGGGAACGACTTTCTGGAATTCCACAAGACCGGTGCCATTCGGCATTGCGGCGGTGACGGCAACGATTTTGTCGTCTTTTAAAGCAAACTTCCCGAGATGGGTCCCGTAGATCTGCGAGAAGGTGAGATCGCCTCCGGGCGGGGTTTCCCCCGTTTCGGTTTTATAAGGACCGAGGCCGTGGAACTTCATCGGATTGGCCTTGGCGGGCTCGTAGCCGCGGCCTTTCTCGGTGATAATATGCAGGATCACGGGCTCTTCCTGATCTTTCAGGAAATCGAAGGTCTTGACGAGGAGATCAATGTCGTGTCCGTCGATGGGGCCGTAATAATGAATCCCGAATTTTTCGAAAAGGACGTTGGGGAAAAGTAGATTCTTCGCGCCGCTCTCCACTTTTTTGGCAATGCTGCGAATCGATTTGCCGGCGATGCGCTCGACAAATTCGGCCGCCTTTTCGTGGATGTGCGAATAGGTGGAACTTGTCTGGAGTGCGTGGAAATACTTTGCGATCGCACCCACGTTCCGGTCGATTGACCATTCGTTGTCGTTGAGGACGAGAATGAATCGTTTGGTGGAAGAGGCGATATTGTTGAGTGCCTCGAAGGTCGGGCCACAGGTGAAGGCGGCGTCTCCGGCTACGGCGACGACATGATCCTTCTTTCCGAGGAGATCGCGAGCGGACGCCATGCCGAGGGCGGCGGAGACTGCGGTCCCGGCGTGACCGGCCCCGTAGCAGTCATGTTCACTCTCGGTGCGGAGGAGGAAACCGTTCAGGCCTTCATACTGGCGTATCGTGTGGATTTCGTCCCAGCGGCCGGTCAGCATTTTGTGGACGTAACCCTGGTGGCTCACATCAAAGACAAACTTGTCCTCCGGTGTGCTGAAAATGCGATGCATCGCGATACTGAGCTCGACGACCCCGAGATTCGGTCCGAGGTGCCCGCCGGTCTTGGCGAGAGAGCTGATCAGCGTCCGTCGGATGTTCTCCGCCAGCTTCGGGAGATCCTCAAGCGGGAGCTTTTTCAGTTCAGCTGCCGAATCGACCTTCGGAAGCTGGTCCGTCGGTATGTCGGGAAATTCAAAAAAGTTCTCCATTTTCTTGTGAGTCGCCTGATTCAGATTTGGTAGTGGCCTTGATTTCCTGCTCGGTGCCGAAGCTTTCCAATACGTGTTCTCCGTTACGTTTCTTCCGGATGATTTCGACGCGCCCCTGGGCTTCGTCGAGTCGTTTTTCGCAGACCCGGTAGAGTCGGCTGCCTTCTTCGTAGTTTTTGATGAGATCATCCAGAGGGATCTGGTCAGATTCCATCTCGCGAACGAGCGCCTCGAGTTGTTCGAGGGCGTCTTCGAAGGGCAGGTCGTTTTCGACCGGCTTGTCTTTGGCAGCTGCTTTCGGCATGACGTGAAGGGAACGGTGACCTCAGGCTCAGTCACCACCCCTATTCCTTCGCTTGGAACGCCATGAGTTCAAGCCATTTGATGCTCTTCGGGGCGGTTTCGCCTGAGAATTAAATAATTAAGAAAGCTTTAGTAAAGGGCGCGTTTTCCGCAAGACATTGCCGGATCGGACCACCGCCTCGCAAGCTTCAAGAGCAGCGCTCAGTTTTTCTTTAAGCTCTTGATAAACAGGATGATAGAATCAATTTCGTGATCCTTTAAAACGCCGAGATAGGAGGGCATGCCCACGCCGGTTTTCTCCATTTCAAAGCCGGCGGCGACTCTTCGAGGCGGATCGAGGATGGATTCACGCACGTAAGCTTCGTCGGCACTTTTAATCACCATGCCATCAGTGAACGTGCGCTCTGAGCCCCAGAGGCCGATCCATGGGGGACCAACGGCGACCTGGGCGCCGTTCGCTGGATTCACCGGTGGTGCCGGAATTCCGGCTTCGCCCGTGGCATGACAAGCGACACAGCCGAACCGAATCGCGACTTCCTTTCCGAGCGCGATCGTGGGTTCAATCGGGACAGCATTGTCCGCCATGCCCGCTTTTTGGGTGAGGTCGACTTTGTTGTCTCCAAACCCGAGCGAAGTTAATGTCATCTGCGGGAGTGAACGCACTGTGAGGTAGACGCTGTCGACCTGAACTGAATCAGGCACCGGGAGCCGGTAGGTGACCCGCAAGGTCTGCGCGGGGGCCATGCCGGGGAGTCCGATGAAAAGAGACTTTTTATCCACTGACAGTTTGGTGCTGGAAACGGGGAGTGATTCCTGGCCGGGCGTTCCGTCGAGTTTAAAATTCCCCGAGCCATACTCGTGCGTCTGACGGTAATTCCATCGATCCACCGAGAAACGGCCGACCTCAGCGGCGAGTTCCGGTGAGAGCGCCTGACCAAAGCTGAGGAGAACCCCCCGCTTTTCGGCCTTGATCTGCTGTGGAATCCACGAGGTGGCGGTGCCCGGCTTCACCCGGAAGAGGCCGCTGATACTGCTTCCGGAGGAGCCCCAGATTTCAAAGCCGCAGAGGTAGAGGAGCCCGTCAACGGGGTTCATCCTGCCTTTCAACACCCCCGAGTGAAATCCGGAGAGAAGAGGCACGACGGCTCCCTGTTCCCGGTCTTTGTCGAGGTAGATTTTGAAAATCTCGGGGCGGTTATAGCCGATATGGATGAGACTGCCGTTGAACGCCCCCATTTTTGCCGTGGTTCCACCGGTGCCTTTGAGCCAGACCTGACCGGCTCCGGATTGATCGATAAAGTGCGGAATCCAGACCTCCGGGGGATCGATCGGGGCGGGGTGGGGGACTCTGTCCTTATACTTCTCGGGGAGAAACCCGAAATAGCGGCCCGGTTCGATCCGGTAGATGGGAGTGGCCGGTTTCCAGTTTCCCTGTTGATCGCTAGACGTGAGAATCCCCGTTTCCGCGTCATATCCGAGATAGGGCTGGCGCAGGCCGGTCGAAATGATTTCGTAAGAGAGCCCGTCCGGAGAGACCTGCACGACCGTTCCGTTTACTTTCCCGATCGTGGATCCGATCTGGCCGCCTTTCGCGAGGTAAAAGCTGCCGTCTTTCGCCGCGACCATGTCCATGGGAAACTCGCGCGTTTCAGCGGTCTGAGGTACGATGTTCGAGAAATTCTCATACCAGTCGGCTTCGCCGTTCGTGTCCGTGTCATGGAGGCGGACGATGCCGTTGCGATCAAAGACCTGGATGACCCCGCCGACGATTGCGAGACTCTGCGGTTCATGAAGGCCCGAGGCGAAGCGTTGCCAGGAGAGTTTGCCATCCGCGCCGGACATCCCGGAAACGATCCAGACGTCCCCGTCGAAGGTGCAGAGCGCCGCACGCCCGTCCGGGAAAAAATCGAGACCGGAGAGACGGACGTTTCGTTTCCACGGATTCGGAACGGGAAGCTTGAGGTCGTCGTAAATGAGGGGCGCGGTGGCCGGTAGGATCGCTTTGGTCGCGGGTCCTGTCGCGACCGGCTCTTTCCAGCGGCGGGGCGCTGCTTCGGCGGCAGGAAAATCCGGGCCGTCCTCTGCCTTGACCGGACCGGCGTCCGTGATGACGAGGCGGAGGTTTCTCACGGAGACCGATGGCTCCAGCGTCAGCCACGTTTTGCCGGTGTGGACTGTCAGTGCCTCATCATGGGGGGACACTTCCAGGTCGCGCCACAGGTGATATTTCTCTGATGAGAGTCTTTCGCGGACCAGGGTGCGGCCGACGAGGTATTCAAACTGGAGTCCTGTTCCGGTCAGACGGAGCCCGGAAAAGCGACCCGTTTTCGCCGGGATCGGACCGAGTCCAATTTCCTCCGGCTCCGCCTTGCCCCGATCACGGGGATCGGTAGGAGGGGAATTTTCCGGGGTCGACCAGCCCGGCAGGGGAGGCGTGGCGATGAGTGGCGTGCCGATCGGCTGGGGCAGGCTGTCTTGACCTGGGGGGACTTTGCGGTTCGGGAGCCGGTAACTGCCTGTTCCCATACCGTCCATGGTCAGGTACTCGCCCGCCGTGTTGGCTTCCCAGAAAAGCGCCCATCGCAGCAGATCCGGATCGAAGCAGCCGAAAAAGCCGTTTCCTGCTTTCACGATGATGCCGCGCGGAGTGAGGTTTTTCGGTTCCGGGTCATCCCCGAAGGCGCGGGCGTCGACCGTTTGCGTAAAATACGGGAAATCGTCTTCGACGAAGGAAGCAAAGGGCGAATCCAGATCGAGGTGCGCCTTCTCCTGGGCGAATCCCCCGAAATGTATTAGGAGAATCCAGGAAAGAAGCAGTTTGGCGGGGGAAATCATAGGTCGGGAGCAAGCATCTAGTTTGCTGCATTTCCCGGTATGGTTCAATAGCGCGATTCAACGGTTCTTCTAGAATCGTGTGTAATCGTCAAAATCAATTTCGTATACGCGACTGAGTCGAAGCGGACCAATCCCTCAAATTTCCGTTTGTTCCAACCGCGCCTTTAGCACTTCCCAATCCGGTGCGAGCTGTTTCAGCAGACTCCAGAATTTTTTCCCGTGGTCCGGGTATTTGAGGTGGCAAATTTCGTGGGTGATCACGTAATCGACGCAGGCTGACGGGGCGTGGATCAGCTCGGGATTCAGGAAAATGGTTCCGTTCGGGAGAGCGCTTCCCCAGCGCTTCGACATTTTCCGAAGTCGCAGGCGAGGCTCTGGCAGATGGCGCTGGCGGCACCAATCCGTCCAGCGGGCAATCCGTTTTTGAAACTGTTCGTGGGCGAGGCGGCGGAACCAACCGTCCAGCGCATCTTTGACCTGTTCGTCGGATCGCTCTCTTACCTGGACATTCAGATACCCGCCTCGCAGGGTCACGCCTAAGGATTCTCCAACGTTGATCTTGAGACGATACTGCCTCCCTAGATAGCGATGCGTGGCCCCGTTGGCATAGCGGGCGGGCGGGCGAATGGCATTCATCTTTTTGAAAGCCCGTCGTTGGGTGTTGATCCAGGGGAGTCGTTTCGTGACCTTTTTAAGGATCGCCTCCTCGCTCGCCTTGAGCGGTGCGACGAGTTCGAGAGACCCGTCGGGTAGTACGCTGATGGCGAGGGTGCTCCGATCCCGGCGAAGGAGCGTGGCAACACCGGCGACCGTATCGATCCGTGCGGTTTCAGACATCATTGGTGCGGTGCATGGCGATGCGGATGACCGCCTCGATGATCGCGTCCATCCGGGCGTAGTTGAGTGTGATCCCCTTTTCCTTCTGGAGGGCGAAGAGGAAGTCGTCGAGATCGTTTCGCATCCGGTTCTGGGCGTCGAGATTCTCTCTCCAGCGAACGACGGCATGACGGCGGACGATCTCCTCCATCGCCCGTGCCGCATCGGCGAGAACTATGTCGGTGGTCGTTTCGCCGGTTTGGTTCCGAGTCCAGTATTCCTCCGTGTCTTCATTGACACGTGTTCCGTCACCTTCATTTCGCGGGGCGGACGAGGGCGGAGCGATCTGCTCCTTCAGGGCCCCGAAGAGAGCCCGCGAGAGGTCATTCTGCCGCAGCGTTTCCGGGAAATCGTCGGCATTGCCACCACGCACCTCGTTCATGATCTCGATCACCTTGGCGAGGTACTGCGCTTCGCTGATACGCTGGGCCCGATAGTCGTCGATGGCCTGCTGGAGCAGGGCGGAGAGTTTGCGGTAGAAAAAGGGATCCTCCTCCATTTTCTCCGTGATCGTCTTCTTCGTGCGATTGGCGATGGTGTCGGCCTTGGCGCGCGGGGTTTGCATCTTCTGGACTTCCTTCTCGAAGGCTTCGCGCTCGAAGATATTCACCGGCTCCACCACCTGGATGACTTCCTCGGCCTGCACGTAGGTGTTCAGCAGTTTCTGGATCTGCTTCTCGTAGTCGCGGTAGTCGATTCCCTCGGCGTAGCGCAGCTTCACGCTGGCGCGCAGCTTCTGGAAGAAGGCGGCGTCGGTCTTGTAGCGCTCCGCCTGCTCCGGTGGGGTCGCGGTGACCCAATGGATGCTGGACGAGGCTATTTTCAGGACGCGGCTGAAGCGCCAGAGGCTGGTGTAGAATTCGTCGCGCTTGTCCTTCGGCTCGAGTGCCAGTTCGAAGGCCTCTTCGTCCTTCTTGTTGGGCACTTCTTTAAAAAGATCCCAGAGACCGTCGTGGAGAGAGGGAAGTTTCTCGATCTCTTCGGCGATATTGGTTAGGGTGCCTTCGAGATCTGCGGCGTCGAACTTGCCTTCGAGGCTGCTGTAGAGCTCCAGCGCGTCGTGCAGTTCGGCCACGACACCGTAGTAGTCAATGATGTAGCCAAAGTCCTTGCCGGGATGGAGGCGGTTCACCCGGGCGATGGCCTGGAGCAGGGTGTGGCCCTTGAGACTGCGAGCGATGTAGAGCACGACATTCCTCGGCGCATCGAAGCCGGTGAGGAGCTTGTCGACGACAATGAGGATCTCGGGACTGTCGCCCTTCTTGAAGGACTCGATGATCTGGCGGTTGTATTCCTTTTCCGTGCCGTACTTCGACATCATCCCATTCCAGAATCGCTCGACGCTCTCGTCGCGTTCGACCTGTGCGTGCTCTTCCGGATTCTCGATCTCGGTCGGACCGGAGATGATGACCTCGGAGGTGATCTTGCCGAACTGATCGAAGAAGCCTTTCAGCAGCAGGGCTTCCTTCTTGCCCGGAGCGGTGATCTGGCCTTTGAAGCCCGTACCCTTCCATTGTTTCGAAAAATGCTGTGAAACATCCCAGGCGATTAGATAGAGGCGGCTGTGGAGGCGATTCAGTTCGTCACGGGCGGAGAATTTTCGTTTCAGATCTCCCTTCTGTTCCTTCGTGAGGCCTTCGCACATGGCCTCGAACATCGTGTCGATCGGCTTCTGGTTCACGTCCTGGAGGATGTGACGGCCTTCGTAGAGCAGCGGCACCACGGCCTCGTCGGCGACCGCGTCGCGTATCGTGTAGGCGGGTTCGATGAAGCCGCCGAACTTGCTGGCGGTGCTCTTCTCGGCCTTCATCAGCGGTGTCCCGGTGAAGCCGATGAAGCAGGCATGGGGCAACGCCTTCTGCATTTGGATGTTCGCCTCGCCGTACTGACTGCGGTGGCTCTCGTCCACAAGCACAAAGAGATCGTCCTTGAGCCGGTGCAGTTCCTTCGCGGCTTTTGCCGCCGTCTCGAATTTGAAAAGCACCGTCGTGATCACGGCGACACGTTCATCCTTCAGGAGCTCGATCAGGTGCGCGCCGGTCTTCGCCTGCTGCGGTTCCTTGCCGCATTGATGGAAAGTCTTTGTGATCTGTTCGTCGAGATCGATGCGGTCGGTCACGATGACGATGCGCGGGTTTTCGATCTGCTCGTCGAGGGCCAACGCCTTGCCCAGCAGCACCATCGCGAGGGACTTGCCGCTGCCCTGGGTCTGCCAGATCACCCCGCCCTTGCGGCGGCCTGACACATCGCGCTGCCTCACCCGGTCCAGCGTGGCCTTGATCGCGAAGTATTGCTGGTAGCGTGCGATCTTCTTTACCGCACCGCCCTCGTCGTAGAGGATGAACTGCCGGGCCAGTTCGATGAGCCGCTCCGGTCGGCAGAGGGACCAGAGCAGGTGATCCTGCGCCGTCGGCTCGCGATTCTCCGTCATCTGCTCCTCGAAGGCCTCGCGGGCGAAGGCGAAGACCCCTTTGAAAAGTTTCGCGTGCTCCTCCGGTCGCAGCGGAAGGTTCACCGTTTCGCGGACCCGGGCCGAGACGTCCTCCATCTCGCGCCACTTCGACCAGAACTTCAGCGGCGTGCCCGTGGTGGCGTAGCTGCCGTCGTTCTTCGTGATGCCCATGACCAGTTGGCACAGGGTGAAGAGCTGAGGGATCTCGTCCTCCTGCCAGTTGCGGACGCTTTGGTTCATCGCCTGCGCCAGCGAGTCCTTTTCGTCGGGCCGTTTGCACTCGATCACGACGAATGGGATGCCGTTGACGAAGCACACGACGTCGGGACGTCGCGTCTCGTGGCTGCCGGTGCGCTCCACCTCATACTCGGCAGTGACGTGGAAGGTGTTGTTGCGCGGATTCTGCCAATCGATATAGCGCAGGGTGAAGCCCTTCGAATCGCCGTCGATGGCTTGGTCGAGGCTCTTTCCGAGGGTGAGCAGGTCGTAGGCCTTTTCACTGGTGCGGACGAGCCCCTCGAACGGGATGTCGCGCAGCGCCTCGATCGCCCGGGCGATGTTTTCTCCCGAGAATGGGACCTCTCGGCCCTTGAAGTGGATTTTGTTGAGGCGGCGGAGTTGCGCCGTCAGGACGTTTTCGAGGATGACCCGCCCGAAGCGCCCTTTGCGCTCGACGGCGCATTCCTCGGGCGTCAGGTAGGTGTAGCCCAGCTGCTGGAGGAGCCGCAGCGCGGGGATCTGACTGATCGGGGATTCTTGGAAGGAGAGGGTCATGAGCTGAACTGACAATCTTAAAAATCACCGCCAGCCTCATTGGAGGCGTCCGGCAGATCTTCGTCTAAAGTCTCCGGACGGCGGGCATTTTTCGCCTGATCCATGCGAGCCGATGCCGCAACCCTGTCGATCAGTGCTTTCATCAGGACATCAAGAGGCCCATCTTCACTGTAATCAGTCGGCAATGCAAAATCCGCACGCTTCTCTTGAAGCAACTCGACTGCGATTTCCTTCGGCGAACGTCGGAGTTTAGATTTTCGCTTACCAGGATTGAAAACCGCAATGGCACAACCACCCTGATACTTGATCATTTTCATACATGGCACATCCGTCTCACCATCACCAATATAGGCCATATTCGAGAATGGTATCGCCCGGTCATCATCCGGTACATACTTATTTATTTCCTGATTGTCGTAGGAGTTCAAAATCCCCTTATTAATACGGAAGAGATATTGGGTCTTTGTCGTATAGTTAACCGCGAGAGCGGGCCATTTTGCGACGTCATTCTGATCATATGCAAATCCCGACGCAAAGACGTATTTGAATCGCGAAGCTATGCGGGTTCCCTGCACCATTTCACGCAATCCAGATGATATAATGTAGTGTTCAAGCTTCACGTCACGATCTCGCGCGTAGTTATCAAGCCTCGGAAACCATTCTTGCACCCCAGGAAAAAATTCAATGCTTTTGCCATGCTTCTTGAAATCTCTTTTTGCTATTCGAACTTCGTTCGTATTTGCTTTTTGAAGCATCAGAAACATGTAAGCAAGAATCTCGTCCATATCCTGATCCTTGGCCATTTTCTTAACTTCATTCCAAAAATCTTGCTTTGACATCTGAAGATTAGGAATAAAGGAATGTTCCTGCATATTGCCCGGAGCAAGAGTGCCATCAAAATCATATGCGATTGCCATTCGGGTCAATTTTTTAGCCATATTCTTAGTATTTTTTCAGGTTTAATTCTTTTAATAAACTCTTCATCGAACCGCCCTTTGCTCGACGAGCGCAGAGCGTTGGGAGTGGAAGACTCGCAGAGGGGCAATCTGAAGGATCGGGGATTCTTGTAAGACGGAGGTCATGGGTACGCCTCGATGTCTCTCATGTTGTTCGTGCCCACTCGTATTCGACGAGGTTTGGAAGGAGCGTTGGCGCGGAGTCTTTGATTTCGATGAGCTTTTTGTAAAATGGATCTTCGGAAACCCCTGGGAACATCCATGCGGGATCTAAGGGGGAATCGTCCACGAAATCCTGATGAAGATCGAAGATGCAGTTCAAATCGGTGAGCGCAATATTGCGCTCATGCGGACCGATTAGTGGGAGAGCGCAATGTTGGCGAAGAATTCTTTCGGGAGTGTACGTCTTAAATAAGTCGAAGTCCTTGATCAGATACTCAGTCGCTTTCACAGGTGGGTCTTGAAAGCAAAAGCAATAAATGACACCCTTGTGCTCACCTTTTGGAACACGACGGTGAGAGGCTAGACCGTTTTCATGTCGCTCAAAGTGATGAGTTGCAAAGAATATTGGAGTTTGAATGTCAAACGAAAGGTCCAGTCCCGCCGTCTGCGTCGCATAGTGTTGTTCTACTCGCATGACATCGAAGGAATGCGGCGAATCCCAAAACATCTGCGGGTTATTTGGCTCAAGCTTGGAGAGGAGATATGAAAACGATCGCTGCTCCTGAAACGGCATCGAAAACGTGTAGGTTGGACCGCTTTGCCGATACACACCCGGCAAAATTGAGATTTCACGACCATCGCTGTCTGACCTTACAGGACTTGGAAAATGGCGTTTGAAGGTATGTTCGCTCGTCTGCCCCCGAAATGAAAGCCTTCCACCGTCCATCAGTCGAGCGCGGTATGGCTCAGATAGAATGGACTTTATTTCCTCAACTGATTTCACGGTGAATCGCCGGAATGCAGGTAGTGCGTCAAAAGCATGATCGCCCTTTATGTAAGCGATGAACTTCTCGGTCTTAAAGTTGCTGGAGTGACCTTTGCTGCCATACATAAAGTCGCTCACACTGGACCAGGTTCGCCCTCCGGAAAACGGATCCACCCAATTTCGAAGAAAATATCCCGAATCAAGAACACGAGAAGTGGTGCCGGCGTCAATCCCAGCATTAAAAAGTGTAGATTGAAGGCTTTCCTGCATCATTCTAACTAGCATTAATTCGAATCTTTCCGGTTAGGAGCCGCTGCATCAAGCCGCGCTTTTGCTGCTCAAGAGCTGTGCGGTGGTTGCGGAGGAGGGTGAGTTGCTGGTCGGCAGTGTCGAGGATGGCGGCGATCTGGCGCTGCTCCTCAATGGGGGGGCACGGGAAGGTGAACTCGGCGAGATCGGAGAAGTAGATTCGGATCCGGACACTGCCATTGCCGCCACGAGTCACAAAGGACTGCCACATCCACGATTGGCGCAGGTGTTCGAGGTAGGCGGGCAGAAGTTTGTCGGGATGGCAGCGAAAGACGACATAATCACCGCTCACCATCACGGTTTCAGTTCCCTGCCAGCGGGCAATGGAGCCAATGTTGATCCTCATCGGGTTGTAGGCAAACCAGTCGGTCTCGACTCGTTTGCAGCGGTCGAAGGACACTCCCTTCACATGTTCTCGCATCGGCACCACGCCTTCGGCCTTGGTCACGCCGTAGAGACTGGTGGTTCCCATGCGGCCCTTGTTCTGGTCGGCGACGTTTTCTGCCACATCACCCAATGCAACCGTCTTCCACTTGACCTTGAAGCTAGGGAACCGCTTTTTGCCAGTGAGAAGCTGCTGCATGAGTGCCTTCTTGCGGCGCTCTTGGGCTTCGATGAGGGCGTCGAGCTGGGTCAGGGCCTCGTCCCAGGTGCTCAGGATACCGGAGAGTTTTTCCAGTTCCTCATGAGACGGCCAGTAAATGCACAAATCAAGGAACTGAGAACAATGCACCCTCCGTTTTTCAAGCAAGGACCCTGTTGCAACAATGTCATAGAGACTCAGCAATGAATAGCTACGAAGGAGACTTTGAAGCAAAGCGGCACCCCTGCTAAATTTGGGGATTAAAACATCGTAGTATCCTGAGACTGTTACTGGGTTTGGAGTGCTCGACTGTCCAATTGCCCCCCAACGTAGGTTCATCGGATTTAAGACAAAGTCGCCCGGATACACCGTTTTAAAATGGTTCTCACCATCTTCTTTGACCAGAAAACTGCGCTCGTATCGTTCGGTTTTTGGGGTGACACCGCTTTCAATTGTGAAGCTATACAATGGGTAGTTCGGGTCGGGCTCGCGGCGTTCGCATCGCTCAGAAAAAAGATCTCCGAGGCGAATGATTTCCCACCCCTCTGGCTGCTTGCCACAAAACCGTTCAAGGAGCTTTACTTGAAATGACCTATGGTTCATACCCCAAGCTCCTCCAAGTAAGCCTGCATCTTCCCTCTCACTGTGGCGAGTTCGGATTCGAGGCGGGTGATGTCGGCCTCGACTGTGTCGAGGTCGATCTCGGCTTCTTCCTCGAAGGTATCGACGTAGCGGGGGATGTTGAGGTTGAAGTCGTTGCCGGCGATCTCCTGCGCGGTGGCGCGGTAGGCGTATTTTTCCACCGATTGGAAGGCCGTGTAGGTGTCCACGATCTTCTGGACGTGCTCCTGGGTGAGGAGGCTCTGGTTTTTGGCGTCCTTGAACTCGCGCGAGGCGTCGATGAAGAGGACGTCGCCGGTGGTTTTGCCCCTGTTGAAAATCAGGATGGCGGCGGGGATGCCGGTGCCGAAGAAGAGATTTGCGGGAAGGCCGATGACAGCCTCGAGCAGGTTTTCCTCAATGAGCTTGCGGCGGATTCTGCCCTCGGCGGCTCCGCGGAAGAGAACGCCGTGCGGGACGACGACGCCCACCTTGCCGGTGCCCTCGCGGGCGGTCTCGATCATGTGGGTGATGAAGGCCCAGTCGCCCTTGGACTTAGGTGGCAGGCCGCGGTGAAACCGGTGAAACGGGTCCTGAAGGGCCTCCTCGTAACCCCATTTGTCGAGGGAGAAGGGCATGTTGGCGACGACGATGTCGAACTTCATCAGGTGATCGCCCTCGATGAGCCGGGGATTTCGCAACGTGTCACCCCACTCGATCCGAAAGTTGTCCATGCCGTGGAGGAACATATTCATGCGGCAGAGCGCATGGGTGGTGCCATTCATCTCCTGACCGAAGAGCGCGAAATCCCGCTCGTCGGCCTGACGGCCCACCTTGATCAAGAGGGAACCGGAGCCGCTCGTGGGGTCACAGATGGTATTGCCCTTTTTCGGAGCCAGGAGCTTGGCAAGCAAGCTGGAAACCTGGCCCGGTGTGTAGAACTCGCCCGCCTTTTTCCCCGCATCGGAGGCGAAACGCTCCAGCAGGTACTCGTAGACATTCCCGATCACGTCTTCTTCGCCCACCACGGAGGGCCGCAGGTCGAGCCGTGGATCGGCGAAATCCTGGAGCAACATCTTCAGTCGGGCGTTGCGATCCCTCGTCTGGCCGAGCTTGGATTCGGAATTGAAGTCCACCTCGCGGAAGACGCCCTCCAGCTTGGCCTTGTTCGCCTCCTCGATTCCGGCGAGAGCGATATTCATGCGCTCACCGATGTCCGGTTCGTTGCGCTGGGCAAAAAGGCTGTCGAAGTCGCACCCTGCGGGAAGCTGAAAGCGCTCGCGGGCAAGCCGACGGGCGACACGTTCTTCGTCGCCCTTATACTCAAGCAGGTAGGCGTCCCGACGGTCGCGCCACACGTCGGACAGGTATTTCCAGAAGAGCATCACGAGGATGAAGTTCCGGTAATTCTCGGCGTCGACGACACCGCGGAAGGTGTCGCAGGCGCGCCACGCGACGTCGTTGATTTCGGATTGGTTGACTTTAGGCATGGGAAAAAGGATGTGGGTTAGTGCTGGGCGGAGGATTTGAGGAGCTGATGCTCGAGGTAAGTCGCTCGCAGTTTCGCGAGACGCAGGGACAAATCGCGCTCCGCAGTCCCGAGGGCATCGAGAGCGACAATGGTTCTCTGTTTGGCGAGGGGGGGCAGTGGAAGCGCCAACTCCTGAATGTCGGTACGTTGCAAGGTCTGAACGAGGGTGCCCTTGCGCCGGAGATGGAAGTGCTGGGACGCCGCTTCGCTGCGCAGATACCATGCGACGTATTCCGGCAGAGCGACGTTTTGATCGGGCCGGATCAGATAGAACTGAGCGCCGACGATGACGTTTGGTTCGGGGAGATCGAAGACGTAAGCGGTGGTGCGGATGCCCCGATTCGGAAAGAGGACATCCCCCTGCCGAAGGATCAGATCCTGCTTGATCGATTCGCCCGGCTCAAAGCGAAGAAGATCGGGATTGATGAGGCGTCCTTCGTTTGAGATGTCACTGATCCGAATCATTCGAAAGGGCCCGTCAGGGACAGGACGCGTCGCGTCCCGTCCCCGCAGGGTGACCCCCATGCACACATCAGCAATGTCGCCCACGGGAGTCATGATCAGGGGCACTCAGGGAGGCTGAGGAGGTTGTTGGGTTGATCCCCGTCGTTTTCGGTCTTCAGGTATTTGTTTCCCGAAGCACTGACCGCGATGATGACCCAGACCGAGTCTCCATTGACGCTGACGTAGAAGCGGTATTTACCTGCCTCGATGTCTTTGATGGCCTGCTCAAGACTGAGCTTCCACCGGGTTCCGTTCGCGTTGACGCCACCGATGGACTTGATGCGCTCATGCGCACTCGTACGGTCGGTTTTGTTGATGCATTTGATCTGGATGTTATCTGCCATAATTAATAATGGTAAAAAATCCTCTCGCGGCCAGGCTCGTTCGAGGAAGAGGTTGATCCTCCGTCATCCAGAAGCTACAATCCAGGTCTCTACGCTGATCGTCGTCTTCGGATGACATCGGATAAAAAAGGGCCCGGTTTGTTTCACTCGAAGCAAATCGGGCTTCTTTTTTGCCTGACACGGGAAATATTGCATACGAGGCTGATAAGTCAAGCGATTTTAGGCTATTATTTTTGCACACATCGCAATCGTGAAGTATATAATGTGTCCTACAGCTACTCCGGAATCTCACCGCAATGGCAGCACTATCTTCGCGGAGCCTTCCATCGGCACCCTTTACAAGTCATAGCCAGAGATCACTCGAGACAGATCGATGACGAAGGCTTTTAGGGGCGGCGCGCCTGCCCGTTCGCTTGAATTCAGCACCCCGGATCCTCGTGGATGAAAGTCCTTCGACTCTTCCTCTGCAACCATCTACCAGTCAGTGCGTTATGTCCTGACTGACAAAAGATGATACCGCCTGAAATCCCTGATGACATCCATGCCTTGGTGGTGGATCGCGACGAAGCGGCGGCGCGCGGGGCGAGCTCGCGCAGGCGGGCGATGCCATCGATGCCGTCGATGCCGGGCAGTTCGACATCGAGCAACAGGACCTGCGGCGCAGCGTTTTTGGGAAGCGCGGCGAGGGCATCTTCCCGAAGTGCTACACCCTGCCGCGATCACGTCCCAAGTGAAACACCCGCGATTTCGGGGGTAGCGGCCTGTCAGACTCCGCTGTAGTTTCGACCCGATTATGATCTTCTGTTTTCGCTTTTACTCCTCCTTCAGCGCCGCACTGCTCCTCACCGCCAGCTTTGGCTCTGCCAGTGCCGTGCGCGGAGGGGAACCGTTTGATGCCTTCCTGGAGAAACACTGTATCAGTTGCCACGGCCCCGAGAAGGAGAAGGGAGATTTGCGGATCGACATGCTCTCGCGCGATTTCAAAGTGGGTGCGGACACGCATCACTGGGCGGAGATGATCGAGCAGGTCAATTCCGGCGAGATGCCTCCGAAGAAGGAAAAGAGACCGACGCAGGAGGAGATCGCGACGTTTGTGACGAGTCTGGATTCGCACATCAAAGAAGGCCGGGCCACGCGGATGGCGGCGCGACCGGCGGTGGCGCATTACCGGCTGAGCCGGAAGGAGTATCAAAACACGGTCTATGACTTGCTCGGTGTGCGCTATGATCCCACCAAACCCGGGGAACTGAATGAAGACACGCTGTGGCACGGGTTTGAGCGCATCGGGTCGGAGCTATCGCTTTCGCCGTCGCATGTGGATCGCTATTACCGTGCGGCGGAACTCGTGCTCGACCGCGCTTTTCCCACGACATCGAGCGAGGCACGAAAAGTCCTCAAAACGGCGGCGGAACTGCGTTACGGCGGTGGGAAGGCGCAGCAGGAGGCGCTTGATCGCTTCGGCGTTAAGCGACCGCTGCGTTACCTGCTCTTTCCCGGTAGTGTCCAGAATGCGCTCTCGCCCAACTGGTTCGGCAATACCGGCCCGGAGCACAGCGGGCTCTACAAAGTCCGCATTCAGGCCAGCGGCATTCGGCCGATCGGCGGTCAGGCGGCGCACCTGAGCGTTGGCAAGCGGACCGGTGAAGAAACCGTGGATGGACTGATCGAGTTTGACCTCACGGCTCCGGAAGACAAGCCGCAGGTGTATGAGTTTGAGGTGTTTCTCGAGATGCCTGCGACGCTGGACTTCTGCGTGGTGGCCACGGATGTGGTGGACCGCAGAGCGGGCGCGGCCTTCCGCAATGCGCTGGGCGGGGGTGGCTATATTTTCACGCACAGCAGCGAGACCCTTCTGCTGAATCCGAACGCGCCGCAGATGTTTGACGACAAGGGGAACGGGCTTTTCTCCACGGTGCTGCTTGATTGGATCGAGTGGGAAGGGCCGCTGGTGTCGGAGGCGGAAAAATCACGACGCGCAGGTTTGGTGCCGCCGGATGATGCCACGCCCGAGGTGGTCGCGGAGCATCTGCTACGCTTCGCCGAACGCGCCTGGCGTCGGCCGGTTAAGACAGAGGAGCTCGAGCAGTATCTGCAATCCTACCGCACGGAGCGGGAGGCTGGCGAGAAGATGGCTGACGCTTACCGTGTCGCGTTGCAGGGCGTGATGACCTCCAGACACTTC
>JAGNMT010000209.1 GCA_017991025.1 Verrucomicrobiales bacterium | reverse complement strand
GTGTAAAGCGGAACCAGGCCGAGTTCTGAGCCCTCACCGGACCATAGGGAGTCTCCACCTGCGAATGATGGAAGATGGATTCGCGAAACAATAAATCTCCATCCGGCGTCCAGACAAGGTCATGCAGCGAATGATGACTGTCCTCTGTCCCGAAGCCGGTGAGCACCGCCGTGCGATGGTCCGCTTTGTCATCACCGTCAAAATCCTCAATCAGGCTCAGGTTAGGCTGCTCGGAAACATAGACACCGTTTCGGGTGAGCTCAAACGAGAGCGGAATATGGAGGTCGTCGGCAAAAATCGTCGACTTGTCAGCCTTACCGTCTTTATCGGTATCTTCGAGAATGACGATCTTGTCGTTCGGTTCCTGCCCGGGATACACGTGAGGATAAGTCGTAGAACAGCTTACCCAGAGACGCCCGCGCCCATCCCATCGCATCTGGATCGGACAGGCGATCTCGGGAAATTGTTCCTCCGAGGCAAAGAGATTCACCTCAAAGCGCGGATCGATCTTGAAGGCAGCCAGTTCATTGGCCGGCGAGAGCCACTCGTTCGCGCCCCTCGCCTCGACGACGGCATCGAGCGCCGGCAGATTCGAATCATCAATCGGGCCCTCGATCTTCCCCCCCCGGGCGAGCGCATGAATCCGATCCTCGCGATTCGCCGTCATTAGATCAAATTTCCGCATCGCGGGAAGAAAGTCGAGGTAGCCGTAATCCTTGCTGCGACCACCGGTGTAATAAAACGTGTTGAGCGGGCGGTAGCGCCGGAAATACTGGCGATTTTTATCCACCACGACCGCCCGAAGCGCGTCGTTCACATCAGGGGGTGACTGCCCGAAAACACCCTGGAACGCCTCCCTTGAGAAAAGGCGGTAGCCGTCCTCATTGAGGTGCACCCCATTGATCGTGAGATCTGTGGCAGGATCAGCCATGGCCGTCGCGGTTGCCGTGAACACATCGACAAACCCGACCTGCTCGGCGGCGGCGATTTCCGCCATGGCCCCGGTATAGAGGGCGACCCGTTTGTTGTTATGATCGGCCGCAGGAACCCTAGCCGTATTCTCCCCGGCGACGGGCGAGATCAGCACGATCTGCGGGCCCGTTTTACCGTTGAAGGCCGATTTTTTCAGGCCCTGCAGATAAATCCTCAGCCGCTCCTTGAAAGGCCCGATGCCCTCCTCTCCCTTAAACGATTCATTAAAACCGAAGGCGGCGAAAACAATATCGATCTTCTCCCGGGTGAGGTGCTGGGAGGCCGTGGCGAAATTGTCAGGACGGGGCTGAAGATCCACCTCATCCGCCGACCAGGCAAAATTCCGGATCACAAGGTCGAGTTCAGGATGCGACTGATAGATCATCGACTCCAGGAACCCGAATTGCCCGGCCCGATCCAGCAGCGTGTTGCCGACAAACGCGATGCGATCCCCTTTTTTGAGGACAAGGGGCAGTTTTGTCGTCATCGCCTCCACGGGATCGGGATTTGGCGCCGATTCCGCAAAGATGCCGTAGCGGGCTAGCGCCGGATCCTGCGGCGGGGCGGGCTTGACGACCGTCTGGTGTTTGGCATCCAGATTGTTTTCAGGCTGGCGGGCCGATTGCTGGGACTGGCCTGTGAGGGTGAACAGGAGCAGGAGACTGCCAATCATCAGGGTTCCCGCTTTCGCCAAACAAACTCTAATCATGTTGATGGTATTCCATGCCGCGCGAGGAAGGTCAATCAAAGGGTTCTGCGCAAAGATGCCAAAAATGATCCTGCGAAGAAAGTTGCGTGCGGTCCCGGGACAAAAGCCTCGTTCCGCTTGACCAGCACCCGCTCCCAGCCAAGGGTCTCCCGTGATCGAGAGCCTCAACCTGGAGCTTAACCGCCGCCGCATTCTCATGCTGGTTTCCTTTGCCCTCGCGACCATCCTCCTGATCCCGGCCGGTCAGTGGGTGGTCGGCCTGCCATTCGTGGTGGCAGCGACCTGGCTCATCGCGACGGATGAGGAGCCGAAACTGCGCCGCCGTATGGTGATTCTTCTCGGTTGTGTTCTCATCCTCGGGCTCTGTGACATCAACCCGGGCCTTTCCAATGAGAACTTTCTCAAGCTGGGTATACCCTTCACCCTCGTCATCGTGCTGCCGTCGCTCATTCAACATTTCGGTGATCGAGGCGTCGGGCGCGGCCCGGGCATTATCCGCTACCGTTTCTGGCCGGTGCACTGGCGGAAACACGACATCATTTATACGGTCCTATCCATTCCACTCGCCTGGATCATTCTGAAATCCTACGAATGGGGAAACCGGACCTTCTTGAATGATGAACTTTTCCGCCACTGGCTCCTGCCCGCCGAACCCGATCCGGCCATCATCAAACGCCTCTTTGCCGGGATCAATCTGGTCGGGATCTGGGACGAACTTTTCTTTGTGAACACCGCCTTTGCCCTGCTGCGAAGCCTCTTCAATTTCCGCGTCGCGAATACGATGCAGGCGATCCTTTATACGGCGGTGCTCTATGACATGGCTTTCACGGGATGCGGCATCTTCATCGTCTTTTTCTTCGCCTGGACGCAGGGGAGTATGTTCGAGAAGTCCGAGAGTCTCCTCTGGGTCCTCCTTGTCCACCTCATCGTCGACTATTTTCTGGTCGCCTTTATCGTGCAGGCTTACTACCCGGACTACGGGCTGGATTTCCTCTGGCGCAAAGGATTTTGAATAGCGCCGCGATTGAAGAGGGTCGGGTGATACAGCCAACAGGGCCAATCGCGCATCATCCCTCAATCCCGTCTCCTTCCTCCGCTTGCAGCGATCTCCTGTCGGCGTAGAGTCCCCCACCATGAAGGTCCGCATTTCCCTTTCCCTCCTCGCTGCACTCGGTGCTCTTGCCCCCGTTTTTCTCCTTGCCGAAAACTGGCCCGAGTTTCGCGGACCGGGGGCGGAAGGTCATGCTCCCGATGCAAAGGTTCCTCTCCTGTGGTCGGCGACAAAGAACATCCGCTGGAAAGTTCCCGTCGAGGGCAAGGGGTGGTCGTCTCCGGTCGTGGCAAATGAAAACGTCTTTGTAACGACCGCGGTGGTCAACGGCGAAGACCTCACCCTCGAAGCGCGCTGTTATCAATTGAGCGACGGCAAGGAGGTCTGGAAACAGGAAATTTTCAAGAAGAAGGCCGGCGCCATTCATCAGAAAAACAGCCACGCCTCCCCCACCCCGGTGGTTGCCGAAGGGAGGGTCTACCTGCATTTCGGGCACGACGGGACCGCCTGCCTCAATGCCACCGACGGCAAAATACTCTGGACACAGACCAGCCTTTCCTACTCGCCCGTTCACGGAAACGGCGGTTCTCCGGTACTCTTTGGCGACAAGCTCATATTCGCCTGTGACGGCCAGACCGATCCCTTCGTTGTCGCCCTAAACAAAGAGGATGGCAGCGTTATCTGGAAAACCCCCCGCGCCGTCACGGTTCAGCGCACTTTCTCGTTTTCGACGCCCCTGATGATCGAAGTGAACGGCGAAAAGCAGGCGGTCATTCCAGGCTCCGGTGCGGTCGTGTCCTACAACCCCGCCACTGGAGCGGAGATCTGGCGCTTTCGCTACGCGGAAGGGTACTCGGTCGTTCCGCGCCCGCTCTATCGAGACGGTATCATCTACGTTTGCTCAGGCTTCAACCGGGCGATTCTCTTCGCGGTCAAGGCCGACGGGAAAGGTGACGTGACTGACACCCATCTCGTGTGGCAGGACGACAAAGCGGTCCCTAAAGAAAGCTCCCCCATCATCGTTGATGATCTTATTTACCTGAACGATGACAAAGGAATCCTCAACTGCTTCGACGCCGCGACCGGTGCAGAACAGTATCGGGAACGTCTCGATGGCAAAGGAGGCTACTCCGCCTCCCCCGTCTATGCCGGAGGACATCTTTTTTTCCACAATGGTGACGGCATCACCACCGTGATCAAGCCGGGAAAAACCTTCAATAAAGTGGCTGAAAACGCGATTGGCGAATTCGGGCTCTCCTCCTTTGCGGTGGTCTCTGACGGATTCATCGTCCGTACGGAAGGTCATCTCATCCGCATTGGCGAGTAAGCCGGCTTACGCATTGAGGTACTTTTGAAGCGACTCTTTGAGTTGGGTGCGCGCCCGGAAAAGGAGACTTTTCACTGCCGGGACGGACATCGAGAGGACAACGGAAATCTCCTCATAGGGCATCTCCTCATATCGCCGCAGAATTACTGCCATGCGCTGTTTCTCGGGGAGGCTCTGAATGGCCCGATCCACCGCATCTTCAAGCTCCGCTTGCAACATTTCCTCGTCCGGCGAAGCCCCGTGGACATCCTCCACGGTGCGATGAGACAACTCCTCGCGTTCGTCGACCGAGACAGTCGGTTTACGCTGGCGACGGCGAACCTCGTTAAAGACCAGATTACGGGTGATCGTAAACAGCCAGGTCGTAAATTTAGCCTGCGGCTCGTAGCGACTCGCTGACTTCCATACCCGGACGAAAACCTGCTGGGCAATGTCCTCCGCTTCCGAAGGGTTCCCCAACATCTTGGCCACCGTTCCAATGACGGGACGCTTGTGCCGCTCAACAAGAGATTCAAAAGCCGCGATGTCCCCCTTGCGAACCAATGCCATCAATTCCACATCGCAGTCATTTGCCTCCTGTCGCTCCGCCTCGTCATCAATGGATCGAGGGTTCGGGTCAGCGTGCGTCATATCGTGGGATTTTTCCGAAATTCCTGAGTGAAACGCTGCAATAACAGGTAAATTCAACTCCGGCAAGCCGGGAATGTTTCAACCCGCAGGCCCGTCGCCTTTTTATCCCCAACCATGACTGACACGACAAAGCCAAAAAACCGTCGCGGCTGGCAATTGACTCGTCGAGTGACCCTCATTCTAATGGGACTGGGAGTGACCAGTGAGGCGGTGGCGCTTTTGGGAATGATCCTCGGTATTCTCGCCGGTGCCGCGTTCATGGCCACCGGGGAGACGGATGTTCCGGTTCTCTTTTGGACAATCGGGCTCGTTTGCTGCATCCTCCGCATCCTCTGCATCCGAATCGACAGGATGCTCCAGCCAGCGTCGTCCCGCCAGTCGCTCGAAGAGGTTTTCTTCAATGAATTGCCCGAGCGCGTCTCGGATGCAGTGACACTCATCGGTTTCGGCTTTGCGATCGACTCGGATCCCTGGCTGGGGCTGACCGCAGCTCTTGCCGCTATTTTTTCTGCCTACATCCGTTCCATCGCATTTTCACGCCACACGGGAAGCAAGCCTGCCTCATCAGGTTCGATGACCCGGATTCATCGCCTGATCCTTCTCTCCCTCACCTCGATCCTGATGATTTCAGGCGTTCAAAACGAACGTTTTTCGACAACGATCCCCCAAATTGCCCTTTGCGTAATCATTATCGGATGCGCCATCACCGTGTGCGTTCGCTGGTTTGGGATGAAAGGTATCAAAGTCTAAATTCATTTAATTAAGAAAAGTTAATCAGTTTCTCGACAGATCCGAAAATCTTAGCTACTCTCCATGCCGATGAGCCTGACCCTTCCTATCTTCTCAGCACTTCTGGTCGCAGGGCTATCGTTCGCCTCCCCGCTCGTCAACGCGGAAGCCTTTTCCCGGGTCGTCCTCGACCCCGGCCACGGAGGGAAGGATCCCGGCTCCTCCGGGTTCACTCTGGTGGAAAAGTATCTAACGCTCGACCTCGCCAAACGAGTTGAGAAAATTCTTGTCGGCAAAGGCATCACCGTGGAATTGACGCGCCGCACCGATGTCTACGTCGAGTTTGAAGACCGTGCGAAGATCGTCAACAGCTCCCCGCACACGCTCCTCGTCAGTCTCCATTTTAATGCGCATGCGGATCGCAGCATCAGCGGAACCGAGACACTCTACTGGCCCGGCAGTGAGACCGGGCGGGAGCTGGCAAGTTATGTCCAAAGCGAGTTGGGACGCCGTCTTGTCACCCGGAATCGCGGATTCAGACCCGAACGCCTCAAAGTTCTCGAACTAAGTCACGCCACCGGCATTCTCATCGAGTGCGGTTTTATCTCCAACCGGTGGGAAAGCCAGCGTTGCGGAGCAGAGTGGTTCCGCCAAATACTCGCCGAAGAAATCGCGCAGGGAATCCTCCGCTACCGTGAATCCGACCAATAAGAAAGCTTTTAACTCCTGCCGCTTTTCATTTTTCGTGTAGTTTCCGGATTTGCCATTGAGATTGTATGTGATAGAATCCCGGTAATTACTCGCGCCCTCTATAAATACATCAGTTATTCTCTATTCATGAGTGACCCAATCGCGAACCGAACCCTTGAACTTGCCTGCACCGTAGGCTCACTCGCTGACGCGCAGGAAGCGCTGGAGGACGGTGCCGATGTGAACTTCCACTCCGGAGCCCCTCTCTTTCTGGCGATAGTAAATCGCCATCGGCCAATTATTCACTTCCTTCTTGATCACGGGGCTGATAGTGAGCTCTTTATTCACAAGAAAAAACTCAAACAGGTCAGAACGCGTGAAGATCTGGTCGAAGAATTGGTCGCCTGCGCCCCCTACAATCCCCGGGACATCAAGATTGAAGAGCTTCAGGAGATCGACTCCGGAATACGTGAGGTCGGAGTGAAATTTCTCCTCTCTGAGCTCGACTGGGACAACGCGACCCGTTTTCGTGACACCCTTAACGCGATTGGAGCCGGTTCCAGCCATCGCTGTGT
>JAGNMT010000208.1 GCA_017991025.1 Verrucomicrobiales bacterium | reverse complement strand
CGGAATCCCGTCAAGGATGAGGATATCGATGTCCGGTTTGAACATGTGAAGATCGGCCCGGGCATCGATCTGGACCTTGAAATAGCGGATCGTGAGCTCGTCCGGAACCAGTTCGCCTTTGCGGGAGTACGAAATGAACTCCTGTCCGATCGGGGTCCGGGTGTCCATTGAGCGGAAGGCGTCACCCATAGAGAAATGGTAAAAACGCGGAATCGCTCCCAGGATTTGTCCCTGTGTGCCTTTGCCGCAACCCGGGGCACCAAGGAAAATGAAGGCCTTATATTTCTCTCTTTGCACTCCTGTCATGGGTCTAGTTAAGGTGAATTCGACTATCGGATTGAGGATAAGCGGCTACCATAGGGGGAAGTCAACCCCTCGTCATGCTTTTCAGTCCTTTCCTGGCAACCCGTTATTTGAAGCCGAAGCGCACTTTTGTCTCGCTTATCACGGTGATTTCCATACTCGGAGTGGCTTTGGGAGTATGGGCGATGGTGGTGGTGATCGCGGTTTTTACCGGTTATGGCGAGCGGATCAAGGACAGTATTCTCGGGTTCGAACCGCATCTCGTGATTGATTCGGGCGGCATCATTCGCGACTGGCCGGACACGGTGGAAAAAGTCGCTGCCGTCGACGGGGTTGTCTCGGTGACGCCGTTTGTCTACGGTCAGGTCATCATGGATTTCCAGGGACGGCGGAGCGCCCCGATGATTCGGGGTATTCTCCCCCCGAAGGGAGACGAATTAAAGAGGATGCAGGGAAAGCTCGCGAAGACACTGGATCCCAAAAACCCCATGAATCCGGAGAAGACCCTCCCTCGCGGGGACTTTGACATCACCGATCCCTATTCGGCGGTAGTCGGCGACGGCATCGCCGAAGGGCAGAGTATCGAGATCGGAGACAAAATTCTACTCTACTCAACCCGCGACATTGACTCCATCATGCAGTCACTCGACCGGGTGGAAAAATCGAAGGACGAAGAGGGGAAAAAGGAAGGCATCAACGAGATTCGGCAAATGACGGCCCCCCAGGAGGTCACTGTCACGGGGATCTTTGATTCGGGAAATTGGGACTTCGACAGCAACATCATTTTCGTCAACCTCGAGACGGCACAGGTACTTTATAACTTTGACCTTGAAGAGTGCCACGGCATTGCGCTCCGGACCGACGACGGGTTCAAGGCGAACCAGTACCAGGAAAAGCTACACACCATTCTTCCCCAGCAATACCGGGTGCAAACCTGGGCACAGATGCACAAAGGGATCTTCGACGCGGTCGCTGCGGAACGGCAGGCCATGTACTTGATCCTGTTCATCATTATGATCGTGGGCGGTTTCGGGATCATGAACACGATGATCACGGTAACGTATCAGAAACGTTCCGAGATTGGTCTCCTCAAGGCACTGGGTTCGCTGGAGGGTCAGATCGCCTGGGTCTTCCTGATACAGGGCATCCTCGTGGGCATTCTCGGAATTATAATGGGGCTGCTCCTCGCGGAAGTGACTCTCTATTTCCGAAACGGGATCTCAGCCTGGATCGGAAGTAGTTTCGGGGTTGATATTTTCAACGCGGAGATCTACGGGGTCGATGGTGGCCTTCCCGCACAACAAACGCCGCGGGATCTCGTGATTATTTCCCTTAGCGCTTTTTTTGCCTGCACGATTGCCTCTCTTATTCCCGCCTTGATTGCCGCTTTTCAGCAACCGGCAAAAGCACTTCGGAGCGAATAACGATTTCACCTCAGCCTGTCCGCAATCAGTGAGCGCGGCCCGACCTCTCTCAATTTTATTCCCTTTTCCCCATGGATTTTTACCTCTCAATCGACGGCTCGAAGCAGGGCCCCTATTCGATTTTCAAGGTCGGCGATTTGCTGGACAGCGGCGAGGTGACAGCCGACACCCTTGCCTGGCACCGTGATCTTGAGGATTGGAAACCACTCCGCGAGATCGCTGCTCTCGAAGCCGTGCGCGAGCGCAATCAGGCGCGCAAGCCGGCGTCCCTGCCGGTCCCGCCACCTCTTCCGGCTCCGGCCTCTGAATCCTTGGTCCCGCATGCCCGGGAGATCGGAAGTTCGCCGCTCCCGCAAGTGGAGCCCGCTCAAGTTATTTCCTCAGTGACCCGGGCTCAGGCCCGGCCCTTCATTCGTTTTTGGGCGCGGATGTTCGACTACACGGCCGTTTCGGTCCTGATCTTCCAGCTCTCCGACATGGTCATTCCCCATCAGGGCCCCAATGAGGGGTTTTCTGATTTGTTCGCCCGGTACATGGAGGAAATGCAGAAACCCGAAGCCCTCAACTTCGCGAGAACGCTCTTTCTGTCTCTCATCGGATGGCACCTGCTTGAAGCCGTCCTTATCCATCTCTTCGGAACAACCCCGGGGAAGGCTCTCTTCGGCTTGAAAGTGAAAGCAGAGGCGGGGGAAGCGATCCCCATGCTCGCCTCACTCGGGCGTTCTTTTTATGTGTATGTGATGGGCGTCGGCTTTTATCAGTTCCCCTTCATCTTTATCGGGATGATTTTCAGCTTTTTCCGGATCCAATCGACGGGCAAATGCCTTTGGGATCAACATTTGAAGACAAGAGTTGAAGGGAGGCCTTTGGGAGGGGTTAGGATTGTGCTGGCGATTTGTGTCTTTTTCGCCTTATTACTCCTTCAATCGGTTAAATTTTCATGAGTCGAAACTGTTCCATCGTCCTGCATGCCCACGTCCCCTGGGTGAGGCACCCTGAAGTGGCTCACTGCCTTGAAGAGGACTGGCTTCACAGTGCCATTGTGGAAACCCATCTTCCCTTGCTTGAGATGTTATTCCGTCTGCGAAGTGAAGAGATCCCCTTCAAACTGACGCTGAATCTGTCGCCAACTCTGTTGGCGATGTTGCGGGACCGGCTCCTGAAACGCCGGACGCTCGGCTACCTTGATCGAACGCTGCGGCTCTGCCGGGAGGAAGTCGAGCGGGGCGATATCACCGGCTTTCGTCATCTCGCGGAGAGGTATGAAGACAGACTTCGCCGCTTTCGTACGCTTTTCGTCGATGAGTGGCAGGGCGACCTTATCAAAGCCTATGCCGATCTGCGTGACAGCGGTCATCTCGAAATCACCGCAAGTGCGGCGACTCACGGGCTTCTGCCTCTTCTCATGCGCGTGCCCGAGGCCGTGCAGGCACAGGTTCGTGCGGGAATCCGTCAGTATGTGCAGTGTTTTGGCCGGATGCCGCGCGGCTTCTGGCTTCCGGAATGTGCCTATGCCCCGGCACTGAGCCAGGTCCTGAAACAGGAGGGGATCGACTGGACCATCGTCGAGGAACATGGCCTGACCACCGCGCCTCAGGCGGACGAAGAGTTCCCCTTTAACCCGGGGATGACCTCGGACGGTCTCATGATTTTTGGACGTGACCAGGCCAGCAGCAGCGAGATCTGGAATGCGGATGAAGGATTTCCCGGCGACGAGCGCTACCGCGACTTCATGCGTGATATCGGGCTGGAGGCACCGATCGAATATTTGCGCGAGTATCTTGGAGAATCCGGTCAGCGTCAGTTCACGGGACTAAAGTATTTCCGCTCCTCGCGTGACGGGAACGACAGTGAAATCTACGACCCCGAGCTCGCTTCGAGAGCACTGGAAGAGCATTCCGTTCGATTTATCAGCAGTCGCGGGGCTCAACTCGCCGGTCTCGAAGGGGAGGGGGTCGAAAATCCTATCGTTGTCTGCGCCTTTGATGCCGATCTTTTTGGTCACTGGTGGTACGAAGGGACCGAGTTCCTCGAACGTGTTTTCCGCAAAGCGGCAAAACGCACCGATTTTATTTTCACAACCCCGGGAGCGTATCTGTCGGCACACAAAGAACAGGCCTTTCCCTCTGCCGCTCCGGTGTCATCCTCATGGGGCGAGGGCGGTTATTTCGAGACCTGGACGAGCATCGAAAACAACTGGGTGTATCTGGAGTTGCAGAAGCGATCGGAACAATTAGCCCGCTTCGTGAACATCTTTGAAGGGAATCGGGGAGATTTGCCCGACCAAACGGTCACCCACCGTCAGCGCTGCATTCAATTGATGACAAAAGAGTTACTGTTGGCTCAATCCAGCGACTGGGGATTTCTGATGAAAAATGAACCCTCCCGTGAGTATGCTGAAAAACGTACGCGGGATCATTTCGGAAACTTTGACCGGATTTGGTCGGCTTCCCTTCAGTCCGACGATGAGGTACTCGACGAGGTTGAACAGTTGAATCCGGTATTCTCCGATCTACCCTGGAACATGTACGAACCCTACGTCTGATTCGGATCTGAGCATGGCGGAGAACTACGTCTATTTCGATCTGGAGACCCAGCGTTCCGCCAACGACGTCGGGGGATGGGATCGCAAGGCGGACATGAAGATGTCGGTTGGCGTCACTTTCAGCACGGCAAAAAATCGTTACCGGATCTACGATGAGGCCAGTGTTCAGGATCTCATTGACGAGCTCTGCTCAGCCGACCTCGTCATCGGATTTAATCACATTTCCTTCGATTACGAGGTCCTCATGGGATACACCATTCTCGATCTCAAGGAACAGACCCACAATCTCGATCTTATGATCGATCTCGAGCGCGAGCTTCAGCATCGCCCGAAGCTCGATGCCGTCGCTAGCGAGACTCTGGGAGAAAGCAAGACAGCGGTCGGGACCGATGCAATCAAATGGTGGCAGGAGGGCCGCATCATGGACATTGCGGAGTATTGCTGCTTTGATGTGAAGGTGACCAAGATGGTTCACGAATACGGTGCCCGAAACGGACTCGTGAAATACAAAAACCGGTACAACCAGTCACTCGAAGTCCCCGTACACTGGAAACTTCCCTCCTGACTCGGACCTCAGACGAGCAGAAGGACGCCCGCCAGAACCAGAAACAGGCCGATGATGTCAAAGACCAGACCGGTCTTGACCATGCTGGGGATGGGAATCATGCCGGTTCCATAAACGATGGCGTTCGGAGGAGTCGAGACAGGCAGCATAAATCCGTAGCTGGCACCGAGACAGGCACCAATCGCCGGCACGAGCGGATCGACTCCGGCGGCCTTCGCAACAGCAATAGCGACAGGGATAACGATGTTCGCCGCCGCCGTATTCGAAGTCGTCTCACTGATGACGATACCCATCAGAATGGAAAGGAAGGTGATCGCCACAAGACTGGCAACGCCGGTCATTTCAAAAATGCCCCTGCCGGCGACTTCGGCAAGCCCGGTCGACGAGGCCAACCCGCCCAGAGCGATGCCGCCCCCGAAAAGGAGAATGGTACCCCAGTCGATGTGCACTGCCTCTTCCCAGGTCAGCGTAAATTTGCGCTGTTTCCAGCTGACGGGCAGAAGAAAGAGTAGTCCCGCCGCAAGCACGGCAATAACCCCCTCGGGCAGGTGTGTCTCATACCATTTCAGGGCAGGATGATTATTGCCCAGCACCATATTGATGATCCCCGGGGTGACCCAGAGTACGACCGCAACCCCGAAAGCAATGCAGGCGTTTATCTGACCGCGCGTCCACCTTCCGAGCGCCTCGCGGCGCCCGTGAAGGTACTCTCTCAACCCGGTAAGTTCGCGGACTTCAGGGGGGTGGAACCGGACCATTAGAAAATAGAGAACAACGAACATCACGATCACGAGAGGTACCCCGAAGGACATCCATTCCAAAAAGGAAATCCGGATACCCGTCTGTTCTTCGATGAGGGCGCGCCCCAGCAGATTGGGTGGAGTCCCGATCGGCGTTCCTATACCCCCGACTGAGGCGGCATAGGCCGTCATCAGCAGTAATCCGCGACTCAATTTCAGGTCGCGCATCTCCACTCGGATGCCGCGCTGCTCAGTCATCAGGTCTGTCATCACACCCAAAATACCAAGGGCAATGGGGAGGAGCATCGCCGTCGTCGCGGTATTGCTGAGCCACATTGAGAGAAACGCGGCGATCGCCCCGAAAGCAAAAAGAATGCGCCGGGTGCTGTTACCCACCCACTTGATTGAGAGAATTGAGATGGCGAGACGACGGTCGAGTCCATGCGTCATCACCGCCTGCGCGATGAGAAAACTGCCAATGAAAACAAAAATAACCGGATCAGCAAAAGAGGCAAGCACCGCCTTGGCCGGAGCGACCCCCAGAAGTACGCAAAGGGAAGGTCCCATTAACGCGGTGATCGGGATCGGAATGGGTTCGCAAATCCAGTAGATCAAAGTAAAGGCAAGCACCGCAGCAAGGCGATGAGCCTCGGGGGTGAGGGCCGGCATCGGAATCAGCAGGATCGCAAGAAACGCGAGGGGCCCGAGCCAGAGACCTATAGTCCGGCGCGCTCTTTCGAACTTCTCCTCGGCGGCGGAGATTCGGCCTTCAGTTCCGATCGGTGCAGATTCCATAGGCGCGGATCGTGCCGGATCATTGAGGATCTTGCAATAAAAAGTAGTGGGTCATTTTGGCAGCGCTGCCTATCTCGACCTATTTGGTAAGTCGCTCACGAATCCAGCTCGGATCGCGGCGTCGATCGATGACGGACGGCCCAAACGATCATATGATCGGCACCGTGGGTGTAACAGACAGCGAATGGGAAAGTGCGGCAGATCAATCGGTGGAAATCCTGAAAGACGATCCGGTAGGTGCCTCCAGCGATTCGGAGACGCTCGATGTCCGATCTGAGGGAAGATACAAAATAGTCACCGAGACCGATCTGCTGGACCTCGTAGAACAGGAATTCCTCGTTCAGGTCCTGGAG
>JAGNMT010000207.1 GCA_017991025.1 Verrucomicrobiales bacterium | reverse complement strand
AGCAGGTGAGGGACTACGCCGCCTCGACTTTCGGCGCCGAGGCCGTTGTTATCTCCGCCCGCATCGAAGAGGAAATGGTCGATCTCAGCCCCGAGGATGCGGCCGAGTTCCTTGCTGAAATGGGCGTAAAAGACTCGGGAGTCTCGGCGCTGATTCGCTCTGTCTATCATCTCCTCGGCCTGCGGACCTACCTCACGACCGGCGAAAAAGAAACCCGCGCCTGGACCATCACCGAAGGAACCAAGGCACCCGGTGCCGCCGGTGTCATTCACGGTGATTTCGAGCGCGGCTTCATCGCCGCCGAGATCGTCCATTACGACGATCTCACCAGTCTCGGGTCCTACGCCAAAGCCCGCGAGGCCGGAAAGCTCCGCATCGAGGGCAAGGAATATGTGATGAAAGACGGCGACGTCGTCGAGTTCCGTTTCAACGTGTGATCCTGCCCCGGGAGGCGGCGCAAATTACTTTGCTCCGGCGAGCATGAGGAGTCCGAGTGCGATGAGCGCCACTCAGGCGCGAGCAACAAGCGCATAAGGCGTAAAGAGGTCAGCTACCGAAATGTTACAAGCTACGTCGCCGACGGATCATCCGGCCGCCGCGGTTCTCTTACGGCTGGCAAACTCCAGTGCCATTTCACGGCGGCGAGGCGGAAGAGCACGATCACCAGGATCCCGCCGAGAAGGGCGATCCGCTCGGGCGTTTCAAAATGCAGCATCCCCAGGTAGACCCATGCCCCGACGAACGAGCAGGTTGCATTGAGTGGACCGGGGACGAAGAGGGATGGCACCTCATTGCAGATCACATCGCCAAGGACACCGCCAAAGGTCCCGGTGATCACCCCCAGCATCACCGCGACGAAAGGATTTGTTCCTGCCGCCATCGCGTAAGCCGTCCCGGTAAGGGTGAAGAGCGCCATCCCGAGTGCATCAGGGAAGAGAAGGAGTGGTCGTATCCGCCCGACGTGCGGGAGGATCAGTCCCGAAAACACCGCGATTCCAAAGACGATCATCGGGTAGTGGGGATTTCCGATCCAGAACAGGGGAGAGCGGTCGAGGAACAGATCCCGCAGGGTTCCGCCGCCGAAGGAGACCGCAAAGGCCACCGCAAATACTCCCATCACGTCCATGCCTTTGCGGGCCGCAAGGAGCGCACCGTAGACCGAACCAACGATTACAGCCATGAATTCAATGACAACGAGATAGGGCATCTTTTAAAAATTCGACGGAAGTGATCGTCAGCGGCGCTTCATAGTAACATCCGGAGGATCTCCGGAAAACGTTTCATTTTCGACTACCGGTTTTACCTGAATAGGGTTGGGCCACATAAGCTACCCTGTTTAGGGAAGCGGCGACGTTGACATTCACCTCTCAAACTTTACACTTTGCCTTTCACGGCCGGTCTGTGGCTGGAGCCGCACCGGATCGGATCTCGTACTTTTCATGAAATCATCACGCTGCTTTTTCACCTGGACCGCCCCGCTTCTCGGACTCTCCGTTGTTTTCACCGCCGGGATGGCTTTCGCCCAAAAGGGCGCAGGTCTGGGGCCGCGACTCACTACTCCGGTGCAGGCCGCTCCGCCCGCTGCCAGGCCGGTCGTTGATATCCCGCCCCCTGAATCCGTTCAGGCGGACATTTCTGCCATTGAATTTGATGCCATTGTCCGGGTCGAAGTGGACACCAAGCAACCGAATTATCGCGTTCCCTGGAACGTGGGCGGCATGAGCAGCGGCAATGGTACAGGCTTTCTGGTCGGGCCGAATCGTTTCCTCACCAATGCCCACGTCGTCAGTGACACCCGCCTCATCTATATCAAAAAAGTCAGCGACCCCAAGCCCTATCTCGCCCGGGTGCTTTATGTGGCCCACGACTGTGACCTCGCTATGGTCGAACTCGTGTCCGAGGCCGACTTTGAATCCGGGTTTAAAGGAGTCCAGCCGCTTTTTATCGGGGGGATACCCAAACTGAACACCACGGTGATCGTGATTGGCTATCCCATCGGGGGTGACCGTATTTCGGTGACACGCGGCATTGTTTCACGGATCGACTTTCGCGCTTACAGCCACTCGGGCGTTGACAACCACCTCGCCATTCAGATTGACGCGGCCATCAATCCCGGGAACTCGGGTGGTCCTGTCCTGCAAAATAATCAAGTCGTCGGGGTGGCCTTTCAGGGCTACAGCGGAGACGTCGCGCAGAATACCGGCTACATGATCCCTGTCCCCGTGATCAGCCGATTTTTGAAAGATGTCGAGGATGGTGCCTATGATCGTTACGTGGACATGGCGGCCAGTTTTATCAACATCCTCAATCCCGCCCAACGTCGCGCCCTTGGACTTCCCAACGACGGCATCGGTGTCATGGTGGCAGAAGCCGACGCCGCCGGATCAGCGGGAGGAATGCTTAGAACAAAAGACGTTCTTCTCTCCATCGACGGGCATCCGATCGCCTCGGACGGCTTTATCGAGATCGAGGGCGAGCGGGTCGATCTCAATGAGATTATCGAGCGGAAATTCGCCGGAGACACGGTTGATCTCGAAGTCTGGCGCGATGGCACAAGGGAGCAGATAACGGTCACCCTGAAACGTTTCCTTCCCTATCTGATCCAGGCCGAGCAATACGACAAACAGCCAAACTTTGTCCTTTATGCGGGGCTTCAGTTCCAGCCGCTCGATCGGAATATGATGGCCGCTCACGGGATCTCGGATCTCAACACCCGGTATTACTACAGCGAGTTCGGACACGATGAGATCTATCGCGAGCGCCCCCAGGTGATTGTCCTGACCGAGGTTCTGCCGGATTCTTCCAACACCCACTTTCAGACTTACGTCCATCGCGTTATTGATTCCATCAACGGAAAAAAAATCACCTTACTTCAGGATGTCTACGACGCCCTCCATGGAGATTTCCGTGAGGAGGGTCATGAGGACTTCCACGTTATCCGGCTCGATAAGGAAAATCGACCGCTCGTCCTCAAGCGCGAAGATGCCGATCTCGCGCATGAACGCATCATGGCGCAATATAATGTCAGTTTTGATCATTTCATTGAACGTCCGGAGATCCTCAATTTGAAAGATCTTATCGAGATCGACAAATCCGATAATCCCAAGGAGGGGGAGGAAAAAGAAGCTCCCGGCAAGTCGAAAGAGGAATCGGGCGAACCGGCAAAAACCGACCAACCCGCGAAAAAGGCCGCCTAAGGCACCGAACTGACCACTGCTCACTTTTTTACCCAGCTATATTCTGATGTCATTCTTGAGATACCCCCTTCCTGCCATAGCCCTGGCGGCCCTGTTCGCGGTGCCCCTTACCCCCTGTGCGGCACAGCGCTCCTCTCCGGAGAAATCCATTATTAGGGTCAATGCAACTCTTCAGGATTACTCCTTTCTCCGTCCATGGGAAAAGGGTGCGCCAACTCCCCGGCGGGGTCTCGGTGCGGTTCTGAAAGGTAACCGGGTCCTCATTACCTCCGAGATGTGCGTCAATTCGACTTTCCTCGAACTGGAGCACCCCTCAAGCGGGGCCCGTGTTCCCGCGCGGATCGTGGGCATCGACTACGAGGCCAATCTCGCAGTGCTCGAGCCCGCCAATACCAACTCCAAAGTATTCGATGGACTCGAAGCCCTCGAACTGGACAACACCGTCCTGGCCGGTGACACGCTCAAGGTATGGCAAGTCGAAGACAACGGTGACGGGGTTTCCACGGACGTGGAGGTCTTGCGAGTTGATGTCGGCCGCTATTTTATCCCCGGTTCCGTTTTTCTCCTGTATCAGGTGAAAGGATCGCTTCAGGCGAGGGTGAACAGTTTTACTTTGCCGGTCGTGAAGGACGGCAAGCTCGCCGGCTTGCTCTTGAGCTATTCCTCCAAGGAGCAGACTGCCGGGGTTCTTCCGTCGCCTATAATTAAGGCCTTTCTCGCTGATCTTGAGGACGGCGATTATAAAGGATTCCCTAATCTCGGGATCAATTTTGCCCAGACACTGGACGAGACGTTCCGCGAGTTTACGGGGCTCAAAGGCCGCGACGGAGGCATTTATGTCGAAGAAGTCGCGAAAGGGGGTTCCGCTGACAAAGCCGGCATCAAAGAGGGTGACGTCATCCTGTCGATCGGAGGTCAGACGATCGACTCAAGGGGCAATTATTCGCACCCCACCTACGGGAAGCTCAGCTTTTCCCACCTTGTCCGTGGTTCTGCTAAAACAGGAGATGTTATCAAGCTGGACATTATTAGGGACTCGAAACCCCTTTCTCTCGATGTGACGCTGATCCGGAAATTCCCCAGTGAGTATCTCATCGACCCCTATATGTTTGATCGTGGCCCGAAATATGTCATTTTCGGCGGCCTTATCTTCCAGGAGCTCACGCTTCCCTATCTGGAGAGTTGGGGAGAAGAATGGACGACACGGGCTCCCTTTAAGCTGGTGCACGCCAATTCCAACCCGCATCCGTTTGAAGAGGAGGGCCGGGAGAAGCTGGTTTTTCTCAGTAACGTGCTTAAAACGCCCAGCACTTTGGGTTACGAAGCCATTAACTCCGTGATTGTGACGAAAGTGAACGGAACTTTCATCAAAAACATCGAAGATCTCTCGGCTGCCTTTGCTGCCGTGCCCAAAGACGGGTTGCATACAATCGAGTTTCCCGAATACCCGAAGGTGATCTATGTCGACGACAAAGCGTCCAGATTGATCAACCAGGAACTCATCAAATACGGGATCAGCCAACTGGAGCGCCTGGAATAGACTGAAAAGGGCGAAAAAAGGGGGCGTATAAGACCCGTTGACATTTTCTCCGGTGACCTTATCGTTCCGGCCCCCAGGCTGCTTTTCAGTCGGTGAAGCCGTTCAACGGTTTCCCGGGGGATTTTTGGGGTGCACAGCGAAGTAATTCGGGTGGTGCCATTTTGACAAGACAGCCATTTTTTAACCGGAACAGATGAAACGGACCTATCAACCATCCAAGCGTACCCGTAAAAGCCAGCACGGCTTCCGTGCCCGTATGGCCACCAAAGCCGGACGCGACCTGATCAAGCGTCGTCGCCAAAAAGGACGTAAGCGCCTCATTCCCAAGGGGGCTGAGATCCATTACAAGCGCCATACCGTCCAGCACGGCAAGTAGTCGGGTCTCTCCGGAGACCTCCATTGACGCTTTCAGAGTTCACTGCCCGGATTCGGGATCATGAAACTCCCGCGCTCCAGGAGGATCACGAGCCGGACCGATTTTCAGCGGGTGCGGGATCAAGGGCGGTCGATCCAGGGCAGGTTTCTAGTGCTCGGTTACCTGTGTGACGAAACCTTAACCGAGCCTTTCCGGCTAGGGCTCATCACTACGAAAAGACTCGGAGGGGCGGTGATTAGAAATCAAGTGAGGCGTCGCCTTCGAGGCATCATTCAACGCACCGGCGAGAGGGTAGAGGTGCCGCACTGGCTCGTCCTGATCGCGAGAAGCGCGGCCGCGACGGCTACGTCCGATCAACTCGAGAAGGAGTGGAAATGGATGTTGCACCGCGTCCCACTTAACAAAACGAAGACCAACTGACCTTTGAGAAAGGTGCTCATATTTCTGGTTCGGATTTATCAGGTGGCTATTTCACCGCCGCTCCATTTTATTGCCGGCCCCCTCGGAGGCTGCCGATTTTCACCGACTTGTTCGCAGTATTATATTGATGCCGTGACCGTGAACGGCCCGCTAAAAGGCAGCTGGCAGGGCTTTCTACGGATCCTGCGATGCAATCCCTGGGGCGGTCAGGGATACGATCCTCCGCCCGGTTGGGAAGAATATGTGGCGAAACACCCCGACGCTGCTTATATAGGCCGCCGCCACCGTTGCGACGCCGATCATTCGGATATTTCAAAATCAAAAATTTAAAAACCCTACTGTTGTGAAAAACATGGATCGCACCTCGTGGATTGGCGTTATCGTCTGCCTGACCCTGCTCTTCGGCTGGGGATGGTGGAACGCCAAGGAAGCTGCCCGCATCGCCGCAGAGCGCCCCGCCCGGGCTGCGGAGGTCTCTCCTGCAGTCGATCCCGCTACTCGTGCGGACGGGAAATCTTCCCCTTTGGACCCGAAGGCACCTTCCGGGCCGGGTGTTGCGGTTCAGGCTCCCGGGGCACCAGCCCTCGAAAAGGCGATCCTGGAGAACGACTTTGTTCGTCTCAATCTTACCAATCAAGGGGCTTCCGTGCAGACCGCGGAAATGAAGAAGCATCCTCGTCATTTGGATAAGCCGGACCTGATCGCGATCAATGAAACGGCCACCCATGGCATCGGCACCCTTTCCTCTGCCCCGAAAGAATTCGATACCGTGAACTGGGCCGTGGTTTCCAAAACCGCCACCTCTGTCACCTTCGAAAAGCCGACATCTGACGGGCTTAAGCTGAAAAAGACCATCAGTCTGCCCGGGGAAGGATCCGACCCTTACGAGATTAAAATTACGCTGGTCACCGAAAATCCTACGGCCGCCCCGCTCGACCCGGGGACGCGTTATCTCTATACCGGCTCTGCGGCTCCGCTCCACCTCAACGAATGGTCCATCCAGATCGGCAGCTATTGGATGGCCAGGGACGGGGACTTCGAATACAAGACCGTCGATCACTTCGGCGGAAAAAAGGTGTTCGGCGTTTTCGGGAAAGATGAAATCCCCTTTGATCGTTTTCCAGTCAAAGAGCTCCATTGGGCCGGAGTCAATGATCAGTTTTTTACCACCATCGTCAAACCGGACACGGCGTATGAA
>JAGNMT010000206.1 GCA_017991025.1 Verrucomicrobiales bacterium | reverse complement strand
CGTAAACGAGGGCCACTTTCGATTTGGAAAGGTCTTCCTGATTGATAACCCCTGCTTCACTCATTTCCCAGTAGAGGTCATTGCCCTCACGGGTCCGCTCACCGACACCGGCGAAGATGGAGTAGCCTCCGTGCTCTTTCGCGATGTTGTTGATGAGTTCCATGATAACGACCGTCTTGCCGACGCCCGCCCCACCGAAAGCCCCCACTTTACCGCCCTTGGTGAAAGGACAAATGAGGTCGATCACCTTGATCCCGGTTTCCAGAATCTCGGCAGAGGTCGCCTGCTCCACGAGCGTGGGTGCCGGACGGTGGATCGGATAGAATTTCGTCGCATTGACCGGACCGCGCTCATCGACGGCGTCGCCGGTGACATTGAAGATACGACCGAGAACACACTCACCGACCGGAACGGAAATGGGCTTGCCTGTATTGACGACCTTGATGCCACGCTTCAAGCCTTCGGTTGTGGACATCGCGACAGCGCGGACCCAGCCATCACCCAGGTGCTGTTGCACCTCGAGCACCAGCTTGGTGTTCACTCCATTGAGATCATAATAAACCTCGATCGCATTGTAGATCTCCGGCAGCTTCTCGGCGGCGGAGAAGTCGGCGTCTACGACTGGTCCGATAATCTGGACGATTTTTCCTTCGTTACTCATCTGATACTTGCTCCTACTCGGTGAGAGATTGCGTGTTCTATATTTAAAGGGGGGGAAATGGGGTTCGTTCAGGCGTTGCCTCACTCGAGGGCGCGCATCGCGGTAGTGATCTCAAGCAACTCGTTCGTGATCGCCGCCTGACGCTGCTTGTTGTAATCCAAGGTCAGGTCCTTGATCATCTGCTTCGCATTATCCGTCGCGGCCTTCATCGCCACCATCCGGGCGCTGTGCTCTGAAGCGCGCGACTCAAGCACCATCTGATAAAGCTGGTAACCGACATACTGCGGTACGATCACATCGAGAACCCCGCGGGCACTCGGCTCAAAAATGTATCCCCCGTATTCGGGGGCATGAGCCTCTTCGACGGCAGGCTCTTCACGACCCACTCCGGCGAACTTCTTGTCCCGACCCAGTTCAATCGGACAGATCGGCAGCAGGGTCTCAAAGAGTGGCTCCTGGCTGATCGTGTTGATGAAATTAGTGAAGGCAACCGTCACCCGGGTGAACTCACCGGAAAGAAACTTCTCCATCAGGAATTCGGAAACCGGTTTCGTCTCGGCAAACTGAACGGGATCCTTGACGCTGAAGTCGGCGAGAACGGTGCGCTTCATTCGCACGAGGGCCTGACGTCCCTTGTTCCCGATCGTGACGAAGGTGGCACCATTTGAGGCTTTTTCAGTCACGAGCCGGAGCAGGTTGGTATTGAGAGGACCGCAGAGGCCCTTGTCGGTTGTCACCAGAATGACCAGTTCACGCTCCCCTTCCTGCTCCTTGAGGAGAGGATGGTCTTCTTCGCTGGTGTGCTCCTTCAGGTTAACCAGCACCTTGTTCAGCAAATCCGCATAGGGACGCCCGGACATCGCCTGGTCCTGCGCCTTCTTCATCTTGGAAGCGGCGACCAGCTGCATGGCCTTGGTAATCTGGGCCGTATTCTTGACCGACTTGATGCGTCGGCGAATGTCGCGGAGGTTTGCCATGGGTTAGTGCTGCTTCAAAAAATCAGTCGACTCAGGCCTTGTAGGTCGATTTGAAATCGGTGACGGCCTGCTTCAATTCATCGATGATGACGTCGCTCAGGGCTTTCTCATCACGAATCTTGGCGAGCGTGCTGTCTTTGCGAGTGATGAGGAATTCCTGCATCTTCGCCTGACAATCTTTGATCCGCTTCACCGGAACATCATCAAAATGACCGTTTTGCATCGCCCAGAGGAGACACACCTCAACCTCAACCGCGAGCGGCCCGTATTGCCCCTGCTTGAAGAGCTCCACGATGCGCTGACCACGCTCGATGAGCCCCTTGGTTTTGGCATCAAGATCCGATCCGAACTGGGCGAAAGCCGCCATTTCGCGGAACTGGGCGAGGTCGAGCTTCGTGGTTCCCGAAACTTTCTTGATCGCCTTCGTCTGCGCAGCCGAACCCACCCGGCTCACTGACAGCCCCACCGAAATCGCGGGGCGGATCCCCTGATAGAAAAGGTCAGTCTCCAAGTAAATCTGTCCGTCGGTGATGGAGATCACGTTCGTCGGAATGTAGGCCGACACGTCACCCGCCTGCGTTTCAATAATCGGCAGAGCCGTCAGTGACCCGCCACCGTTTGCCTCGCTCAATCGCGCGGCGCGCTCAAGAAGACGACTGTGGAGATAGAAAACGTCACCGGGGTATGCCTCACGACCGGAGGGCCGACGGAGCACGAGAGAGACCTGACGATAAGCAACGGCGTGCTTGGAAAGATCATCATAAACGATGAGCGCATCCATGCCATTGTCCATAAACCACTCGCCGATCGCCGCTCCGGCGTAGGGAGCAAGATACTGATTCGTCGCAGAATCCGAGGCCGACGCCACCACGACCACGGTGTAGGCCATCGCGCCTTCCGCCTCGAGCGTCGCGATAATCCGCGCAACGTTCGCCAACTTCTGGCCGATCACGACGTAGATACAATAGAGCGGCTTTTGATTCTTCAGCGCCCCCTCTTCGATGGCGCGATTCTGACGCGCCTGAGAGATGATCGTATCAACCGCCACGGTCGTCTTGCCGGTGGAGCGGTCACCAATAATGAGCTCGCGCTGACCGCGGCCGATCGGGATCATCGCATCGATCGCGAGAATCCCCGTTTGCACGGGAACACTGACGGACTGACGGGGAATAATTCCGGGAGCGATTTTCTCGACGGGGTAGGTCACCGTTGTCTTGATGTCACCCTTGCCATCAACCGGCGCACCGAGCGCATCGACGACCCGGCCAAGCATCTCTCTGCCCACCGGCACGGAGAGTAGACGTCCCGTGGATTTCACCTCGTCACCTTCTTTGACGTTGAGACCATCACCCAGCAAAATGCAGCCGACCTCGGTCTCTTCCAGGTTCAGAGCGAGCCCATAGAGGCCACCCGGAAACTCGATCATTTCATTAAGCATGACATCGCTCAAGCCTTCGACTTTTGCGACGCCATCCCCGATTTCACGAACGATACCCACGTTCGATTTAGACACAGAGGTCTTAAGGGCTGCGATTTCGGATTCCAGTTCCTGGAGAATATTACTCATGACGTTGCGTCAGGTGATTCGTTACAGTCAGTTGTTAGTCAGTTAAAATTTCAGAGAGACGTTCGAGGCGATTTTTCACGCTGCCGTCCCACACATCACTCCCCACACGGATCTTCATCCCCCCGAGCAACTCCGGATTCACCGAAAACTCCGGTGTTATCTGAGGTCCGTATTTCTTTTTCAAATCATTCACGATCCGGTCCTTGGTCGCCCCGTCCAGTGCAATGGCGCTTTGGATGACCGCCCGGTTCCTTTCAATCTCCAGCTTCACCAGCCTCCAGTAGGCATCGGCGACCTGCGTGTAACCGCGGGGGCGCGTCTCGGTGAGTTTTGCCACGACTTTCTTCACAATCGAGAGATCCAACTGCCCGCCGACCAGAGAAGCCCCGAAGATCTTCTTGGCGATGCGCAGTGCTTCTTTTCGTGACTTCATGCGTGGTTAAAAAATGGTTTCGAATCAGAGCGCGACCTGGCCGACCGCTTCTTCGTTGATTCGTTTCTGATCTTTGTCATCAAGAACTTTCCCGGTAACCTTCGACGTGACATCGATGACGAGACGACCGAAGTCACGCTTCAACTCATTCATCGCTCCCTCGTGCTCAAGCCGTGAGGCCTCGCGTGCTTTCTCGATGATACCCTGAGCCTCTTTAATCGCCTCCTGCGTTTTCTGGCCGCGTACCGCTTCCGCGCTTTCCCTTGCTTCGGCGATCAGTCGCTCGGCGTCGGCATTGGCTTTGTTCAACATGGACTGAACTCTCTCCTCTGCCTTGCCCAGCTCAGCCTCGATCGTCTTCAGATTCGTCTCCCCCTCAGCGATACGACGGCGGCGCACCTCCAGCATCGCCAGAACCGGCCCGAAAGCATACTTCGAGAGGATAAAATACACGATCAGGACGATGATCACCTGAGAGATGAACTTAGGCCACTCGAGTCCAAACGTATGTAGAATGTCTGCCATCGTCAGTGTCTTACGTTTTAGTTTTAGAGAATCGGAGTCAGAGAAAGGGAAGAAGGGGTCCGCAGCCTGGTAAAATGACCGCGGACCGCTTCAGAATCAAATCAGCCCTGAAGAGCCATGATGAACGCGTAAATAGCAATAGCCTCAGCCAGCGCCATCCCGATAATCCCGATCGTCAGGATGTTACCGAATGCACTGGGGTTACGACCCACCGCCTGAACCGCACCCATACCAATGAGACCAACGCCGATAGCGGCCCCGAGACCGGCTAAGCCAAGCGCGAAGTTTCCGTTGAACGCGCCGGCAGCAGCGGCTGGAGCAGCCTCAGCAACGAGTATTGAGATAGTATCGATCATTGTTAGTTCCTTTATTTTACTGTTTGCTCGCCAACGCCCACACGTCTATGCATGGTCCCGAAGGCAAAAGTGATAAATTCAGTGAGCCTCTTCGTCGTGTGTTGTCGCCAGTTTGATGTAAACGGCACACAGCAGGGAGAAGACCGTAGCCTGGAGCGCTCCCACAAGGATCTCCATAAAATAGAACGGTAGCGGGAAAACCACTGACGTGATCGTCGCCATCCAACTCGGGAGGCCGACCGTTTCACCCAACCCCCCCATGGTGTGTAACAGCGTCTCACCGGCGAAAATATTGCCGAGCAGTCGCAACGAGAGCGACATCGGGCGGAAGACAATTGAAATCACCTCGATCACCCCCACAAAGATGAAGATCGGCATGAGCATCCATTTCAAGGCACCCTGCAGCCCCCCTTTCGGCCCGAAAATGTGGACAATTGTGCCCCAGACCCCCAATTCAGCAATGGAAAGCCAGGTCCAGACAAACATAAAGACCGTGGCGAGCGCCAGCGTCATGTTCAGATCCGCCGTCGCCGGGCGAAGCAGCGGTGTCTCCATCGATTCGAGGACAAGCGGGGCTTTCGTGACCCCGAACCCTATGGTGCCGACGCCAGGAATGAGCCCGAACCAGTTCGAAACCAGGATAAAGATAAAAAAGGTCGCGAGCAAGGGGAAGGCTTTCGGGGCGACATGCTTGCCGACAATACCCTCAACCTGCACGTAGAGGAACTCGACGATATACTCCACAAAATTCTGCTTCGCCCCGGGAATGAGCTCCATCCGCTTCGTCGCCATGCGGGTGAAGGCGAGAACCGCGCTCGTAACAAGAACCGCCACAAGAATCGAGTTGGTGATCCAGCCCATCGCAGGAATGTCGGGAGCATTGATACCCCCGGAGGCAATGATAGGATGGATGGATTCCAAAGAGAACATGGGCAGATGCTTTTTCAGCAGTGCGGAGAGACGAGACGCGATGGGGTTTGATTAAATCGCGCGCTGACACCGATCCGGTAGCGCTCACAGTATGCAAAGCGGCAAGTGACGCAAGACGATTTTGTGAAAAATTTCACAAGCTCTCCCAAGGCTTGTAACATAAGGCTTCCGGCGATCTACGGAACTTTCAAAAAGGGCGAAAGCAGATCGAGCACTTTCTTCCCCTGATCGATGATCTCGCCGGATGTGGCGGGGTCTGCCCCCGGCTTCAAAAGCCCCTGGGCTCCCTCGATCAGACCACCCGGCAATTCGCTAATGATAGCCTCTCCTGCGGCGGCAATGAGCCGGGCACTCAGGTCTTCGTTCGGCTCCGCCGTCGTTCCACTGAGCCGAAGCGGAGCCCAGCGAAAACCGTCCCGGTCCTCGACAAAGACCAGTCGCTCCGCCCCCGGGATCCAGCGCATCGTTCCCGGAGTGACTCCGACTTTGAGGTCGCCGCTCAACTGATCACCCACCAGATCGATCTGGCCTTCCACGCGGACAAGGCCATCGGACTGGATGACCAGATTCCTCAATTCGACCCGATCACCCGCGCTTTTGAAATCGGTCTTCGCTTCATTCAGAACGAGCCGGTTGAAGCGCTCCGAGCGGGTGTACTGGGCGATCCGTTTCAGAACGGGCAGGGATTCAATGACGCCGTCCGAGACATTCATTGTGCCCTCGTAGGTCAGGGCTCCCGGCGTTCCCGTGATGTGCACCGGACCGTCAATCACCCCGGCGAGCCGGTCCCGCCAGTCACCCGTAACCAGTTCATCCACATCGATGGACGAAATCTCAAGATCCACATCAAAACGTCCGCCATCATCAAAACCGATCTCCCCCATGCCTGAGATATGCCCCTCCTTGTAAATACCGAGCGAGCAATGATCGAGAAAGATCTCACTCCCCCGCCAGCGCAATCCGAGATCGTTCAATCGTATCTCCGGCTGATCGGGCACGACAAGTTTCCCGCCTTTCCCCGAAATCTCCCAGAGGCCGGTCTCGAAGTCGGGCTCCATCGTTGACTGCACCCCGCTGAGGAGAAAGACCGGTCCTTCAGGCTTTACGACTGAGACACTGGCAGTGGAAATAATGATCTTCTCCATTTCGACCCGATTGGGAGCGAACTTCGACAGCCACGACGGCAGGGTCGGGCCGCTCCCCTCCCCGTCGCCGCCCGTCGCTGCCGTCGGGTTACTCCCCTTCCGAAGGTGCGAAAATTCGAGGCTAAAACGATTTACGGTCACTTCGGGGACGCGAAACGCCTTGTCCCGAATCCCCCCC
>JAGNMT010000205.1 GCA_017991025.1 Verrucomicrobiales bacterium | reverse complement strand
GTGCCGGCCTTTGCGGCCAGCTCAGACACCGTGATTTCCCCGGACCCTTGAGTGCCTATGAGGACGACTTCGTCACCACTTTTTACCGGAGTAGTTAGGTGCGAGATGTCGACGACGATCTGATCCATCGTGACGCGTCCCAGGATTGGGCATCGTTGACCGGCGATGAGAACTTCAGTGCCCTTTCCGGAGAGGTGGCGTGAGTAACCGTCGCCGTAGCCTACCGCAAGCGTAGCGACTGTCATTTCCCGATCCGCGATAAAGGTGCGGCCGTAGCTGATGCCTGTGCCCGGTCGGATGCGGCGAACGAGCGTGACGCGTGTCTTCAGGCTCATGACCGGTGTCAGATTCACCTGTGCCTCCGGCAGCGGGGAAATTCCGTAAAGGGCGAGTCCGGGTCGCGCCAGGGTGGCAAAGGGAGTTAACGGGTGAAATCCGATCAGGCCGGCACTGTTGCCGATATGAACCAGGCAACCACTCGGGAGATTTGCTCCTGCCAGTAACTCACGGAACTTTTCAATCTGAGTGAGGGTGAAAGCCGTATCCTCGTCGGCGGAGGGCAGGTGGGTGTCGACGCCCTCAAAATGACAGTGAGGACTCTTTCTGATCCGATCAACAAGTTCCGCGAAATCCGATGGCTTGCAGCCCATACGTCCCATGCCGGTGTCGACGACCGCATGGAGATGTGCCAGGGTCCCGAGACGGGAGGCGGCGTCGGCATACGCATCGACCTCTGAGGGAAGAGAGACTGAACCGGAGAATCCATTAGCAATGATCGGTTCAATCTCATCCGGTGTTGCGGGACTGAGGATGAGTATATGCGAAGTTTGATTACCCGCCGCTTCGCGTGCCCTGAGGGCTTCCCCGATGTTGGCAACCCCGAACCATTCCACCAGACCGGAGAGAGCAGAAACAACTTCGCGGAGACCGTGCCCGTAGGCGTCGGCTTTGACGATCGCGATGATCCCGCATGAATCACCGGCAAGATCCAGGCAGACAGTCAGGTTCGAACGGAGAGCCTGAAGATCGATTTCCGCCCAACAGCGCGGTGGAGGAAGTGGCGTTCCGGGAAAATAGGTCATCAGCACGGCGACTGAAGTAAGGTTTGAAAGTCAATCATTTCGGACGGACTTTCAGTTCTCTCTGAATCGGTTCGAAATCCCCCTCTTCGCAGCAGCGTACGAAGCCCTCTGCGAAGGCTTTGAGTTTATCCCACACGACGCGAATTTCGGCTGATTCCTGAGCTCCAATGGAATTGTCCTGTGCGGCCCTCGAGACTACGTCGAGCAGTCCTGCGAATTGCTGCACGATAGTGTGGGTGGCGGGCACGACTTCGTAGCCTTTCTTGCACGAACTTTTCGGATTTCGCACAAAGTAACCCCCTGCGCTTTGACAAAGCCACTCGACGATACCCATGTCATTGGTGAGTCGAATGAGATCCTGGACCCTGTCGAGAGGATTCCGACTGCCGGAGCCCTGGTCGGAGTGAGGCTGCGCCCATTTATAGATCAGCGAGAGTGAGACGCCAAGTTCGGCGGCGATCTCCTTCGGGCTGGTAGTGGGACTTTCGAACGCTTCTTTCAGAACTTGGTGAGACTCCATGGTGTTCGGGAGTTTGCTCGAAGGAGACGGCGATGACAAGCAGCGAAACGATTAAGATCAGGCAACTCATCACGGGGTAGTCCCGTGTCGGCTTATTCGATTCCCGAGATTTTGCAGCCTACCGCAACGGCATTCGGGGTTGTTACGGGCGTCTCTTTTTTGATGGCGGTAAGCGCATCGCGGAGGTCATGCGTCTTTATTTCGCGTTGACGCTTCGTTGGCCCGAGGTAGAGATCGTTGATGCGTCCATGATAGAGCACGCCGCCTTTAGCATCAATCACGATGGCTTCCGGAGTGATTTTTGCCCCGAGGTGCCTGGCGAGTTGTTGGGCGGTGTCGTTGAGAACCGGCGCTTCGAAGCCCATCATCGAGGCATGCTGAACCATATCGGGTTCTTTCACTGACGAATCCGAGTGGATAAAACGAAAAGCAAAGCTTTCCTTAAAATCATTGACGATGGCGTTCATTTCGGGGCCGAAATTGTTCGAGGTCGGACAGTAGGGAGAAACAAAAAAGAGGACGACTGCCATTTTCCCTTCCGCATCGAGCGGGGCGACCGGTTTTCCGTCGATGCCGCTGAGAGAGATCGCTGGAGCGGTCTCTTTGTCCTCTGCTGCTGAGATACCGACGAGGGAAAAAGTGAGGAAACTGATTCGAAGGATCAAGGAATTCATGAGGACTCTGAATAACGTTTTTCCTTCGGGCACGCAAGGAGGTATTCCATGGCGGCAAGGACAGTCCTGTGACGCAAACCCGTGCGAAGCCGGGGCTCTCTCGCCTTGACGGAACGCCCGTCAAAAGAGGAATCTGGTGGGACAATGAAACTCACACTACTCGTAGTTCTTCTTTTTCCCATGTTGGCAATTTCTCAGGAGTCCCTCCTGCCAGCCAAAGAGGACTTTCATCTTTTCCTACTCGTTGGTCAGTCGAATATGGCGGGTCGGGGAGTTGTCACACCGCCGGATCAGGAGCCGATTCCACGGGTGCTCATGCTGAACCAACAGGGGAAATGGGTCCCGGCAGTGGATCCGATGCATTTTGACAAACCGTCTGCCGGTGTTGGCCTCGGGCGCACCTTTGGTCTCGAAATCTCCAAAGCCCGTCCCGGCGTCACAATAGGGCTCATTCCGTGCGCTGTTGGCGGTTCTCCCATCGATACCTGGCTACCCGGGGCCTTCGATCCGGCGACAAAAACACATCCCTGGGATGATGCCATGAAACGCACTCATGCCGCGCTGGAGATGGGGACGCTCAAGGGTATTCTCTGGCACCAGGGTGAGGCGGACTGCAAGCCGGATCTTGCGCCCGGCTATACGACGAAACTCCACGATCTCGTCACCCGCTTTCGCGAAGAGTTGAAGACTCCCGACGTTCCCTTTATCGCGGGACAAATGGGGAAGTTTTCCGACAATCCTTGGACACCGGAAGTAATGACCGTTGATCGGGTCCATCAGGATCTTCCGAAGTACGTCAAGTCGACGGCTTTCGTATCAGCGGAGGGGTTGAAGCATAAAGGCGACAAAATTCATTTCGATGCAGACTCCTACCGCGAATTGGGGCGGCGTTATGCGGCGACATTCCTGAAAATGGCACCCTAGAGCTCGCAGGGTTTCGACACTGGAGTGATTGAGTTTTTCCTGCGGAGAGACTGATCGCCTTTGAGGCGGCAGCCGGGGCAATTCAGGCCGGTGGGGAACACGCGCCCATCTGACTGCCGCATTGAAAGAGTGATCATCTCATCAACGCCAAAAAGTGAGTCCCGCAATGAGTGGTTTCATGGGTTCGGCATTGGGCATTCCGGCGTCTCGACTTTATAGATTGTCATACCGCGAGCCTGATAATTCGGAATTGCGGAGGCATGATCGAGCGTGCACGTGTGAACCCACACCCGTCCCGGCTGCAACTTCCAGGCCTCCTCCAGCGCAGCAGTCAACAAGGCCCCTCCGAAGCCGCGACCGTAAAAACCGGGCATGAGACCGAAGTAGGCGATCTCAATGTCCCGCTGATCATCTTCGTAAAGCTCAAAATAGCCCGCAAGTGAATCATCGTAGTAAGCCGCGAAGGTCCACAGACGGTCCGACTCGGCATAGTCCTGCCATTGCACGTCACTCCAGCTTCGTTTCTCGGTCCATTCCCAGTCCTCACCAACCGTGAAGTAGAGGAAGCGATTGAAAGGCCACTGCTTGACCGTGCATTCGCGGATGCTGAAGCGAGCATCCGCAATGCGTTTCGGCCGCAACTCAGCGGACGAGAGCATTTGCAGGTAGGTAATGGGGGCAGCGGACATTCGGGTAGTGTTCTTGTTAATCGTCGATCCGGGTTGTCAGTGACAAGTGCCGCAGCCCCCGCTGCCGCATGACTTGACTTTTCTTTCAGCGAGGCTGCGCTCGATCTCCAGCGAGGCCGGCGTGATGGCTAGCCCTCCCAGCGAGGTGCAGCGGTGTTCGCGCGGCATCATTGAGGCCACATTCTTCGCGGCATCGATCACTTCATCGAGCGGGATGAGCGGATCAAAATCGGCGAGGGCCATGTTCGCGCACGAGAGGGCGTTGCTGGCGGCCATCACGTTCTTGCCGAGGCAGGGCGCTTCGACCCGGTTGGCAATGGGATCACAAATCAGGCCGAGCATTGATTGAAAGGCCATCGAAGAAGCGGCAATGGCCTGCTTCAAGGAACCGCCCGCCAGTGTGACGAGGGCTCCGGCTGCCATGGATGCCGCCGCGCCGCCCTCTGCCTGACAACCGCCAACTTCTGCGGCAAAAGTCCAGCGCGTCGCTATAAAGACTCCGATGATTCCGCTCGCGAGCATCGCTTTGGCCATGTCTTCCTCTGATTTTCCCATGGCTTCGGCCATGCCGATGACTGCTCCCGGCAGCGCGGCGCAGGCCCCCGCAGTTGGTGCCGCGACGATTACGCCCATGGAGCTTTTGACTTCCATCAATGCGGTGACGTAAAGCACGATACGATTTAGCGCGCCGCCATCGAGGAGTCGACCCGCGCTCATCAGTTCATGGAATCTGCCGCTTTGATGCCCGAGAACACGATCCTCGTAACTCGTGCCCGCGATGCCCGCGGCAATGGAACGCCGCAAAATACGCACGATGTTGATCATCTTGTCGATCACCTCACGCTCAGTGAAATTGCCGCGCGCCATCTCATACTCGACAGCGAGCCGCCAGAGAGGCGTGTTTTGCTCTCCATCGCGGGCCAGCATCGCAGTGCAACTTGTGAAGGGCACAGACAAATTTTTTCGCGACGGCACGGGAAGGACCGGCGAGAGCCGCTTCACCGAGACGGGCTGCAAAGCACCCGCGGAGGCAAACTCAGATCCCTTCACCTGCACGATCTGAAACTCACCGGTGTCGTGAATCGTGGCTTCACCGGCTTCAAAACCGGTTGCCGTCCCTTTCGGAAGCCAGATCAGCGTTTCGTGATAACCACCGTCCATTTCCATCGGCACCTCGTCGATGCTGATGACCTTCATCATGCCGCCTCCGGTTGAAATGGCGATAAGCGAGTGCTCTTCACGGGCGTTTCGCAAGGTCAGTCGATAGGTGTTCGGATGCGGGTCGCCGACATCCACCGTCTCGATTCGAAGTTGCACCCCCGCCCCGGCCAGCGCGCTTGCGGAATCCGGGAGCCGTTCGTCATCCGCGTCCCATCCTAACAATCCGCCGAAAAGCCCCATGTCCGATCCCTGACTTTCGTGCGTCAGGGGCAGTGAGCCCTCGCGATCAAATTCAACGAGAACTTCCGTGATATCCCCATCCATAAGATCCCGGGCGAGCCGCCCGATCCGCAGGGCGGCGGCGCAGTGTGAGCTCGAGGGGCCCCGCATCACGGGACCGATCACGTCATTGAAAATGGAGACGGCGTTCATGGTGTGGTGGTTCCCCAGAGTTTTCCGAGCAGGGCAAACATTTCCGGATCGTGTTTCTTGAGCTCTTCGTTCGTGAAGGGAAAAAAGTCGTTGTGGCTGAAGAACGCCTCTGTGGTTTCGGCAAAATACTCCTGAGCGTTCGTCATCGCATAGGCGCGATCAAAGCGGCTCTTTCCCTCGCTGTCCCTGCGTTCGACCCTGTCATAACTGCCGACGGCTTTGGCTTTATCATACGCCGCTTTGATCTCAAAATTGGTGAAGCCCATGCGAATGGCGCGGTTGTGATAGGCGTGGGCGAGTTCGTGCAGGGCGAAGTTCGGCATGCGCCTTGTCTCGGCTTCGAAGATACGGACGTTTGTAAACTCGACGCCCTTTGCCATCACGGGATCGCGACCATTCTCTTTCAGCCAGCCACCGTCGGGATGAAACTCGGCTCTCGGGGGAGTATTCGGGTATTCGGGTGAAAACCAAAGGGGCACCTCCTGCAGCTTCGCCAGAGCAGGCTGCGGCACGACCCGGATGATCTCATCGAGTTGGGCGCGCAGCAGTTGCATCGCCTTTTCCAGAGCAGGCGCATCCTCTTCGATCAATCGCGTGTTGATGTAGACCTTCCAGCCGGCGACGAGACGTTCGTCATGCGATTTGTGGCCGGTGGCGGCATGGAAGGCGGCGAGTTGCGTTTGTTTGATAAGTCCGCGCGCTTTCATCAAACGATCCGGCCAGACAAAACGCGGAGCCTTAACCGGGTCGTAGCCCGCGAGATGACCGGTTAGCCTCGTTTGGGGTTTGGTGTAGGTTAACACGGTGTCCCCGAAGACTTCCCGGCACATTGCCGCCAGTCCCGGATCATAGGCGATCATTTCCTCGCGGGTATTGACCTCGTTGTGCTGCGCATCGTTCTGACGATTATTGTCGAACCAGTTTTGCACGCCCTCGGCAAAATATTCATGATGATTGGTGGAGGCGTAAGCACCTTTCCACAAACCGGCCTTCATCGCTTTCCCGTAGGTTTCCTTGAGACGCTGATCAAATCCCGGATCGACATTCGCCATGCCGCGCAGGTGGATGTTGTGCGCGAACTCATGAATGAGAATGTTCTCAGTGTCATAAGGGTCGCCCTCATAGGCGAGCAGATTTTCCTCGGCGCAGGAGCAAAGCGGATCGGTCTCGCTGCCGCCCAGACCGCGGGCGCGGGCATCCCAGTATTCCTTCGGGGTGAGCGCTTCAAAACCGGGGGCCGCCTCGAGACCGGCGAACTCGGGTTGATCCGTGGTGAACTCATTGTAGGCAAGGAT
>JAGNMT010000204.1 GCA_017991025.1 Verrucomicrobiales bacterium | reverse complement strand
AGTGAGGAGGTGATCGCTTAAATGCCAGACAGCCGACGGTGGCTCGAGACCCGCTAGCATGCGGGCCGACTCAAGGGCGACATCACTTCTTTCCGCGATAGGGCGCGTTTCCACCCCTTCAAGCCGCGAGAGCAATTCCCGACGTTTCAGAGTCCGCGGCTGGATGACTTCAGGACGCACGTCGTAGGCAATCAGGGCAACGCCTACGGCCTCAGGAACCTTCTTGAGACGCTCTCTAAGGAGCCGTTTTGCCGCCGCCATTCTCGTTTCTCCCGACCCGTCTTTTACCTCCATCGACGCCGAGCGATCCAGTAGAATGACGACGGTGCGGTATTGATCGGCATCGTCCTGCTTCACGATGAGACGGGAGAGAACAAATACCGCAAAGACCAGCATCAGAACTGTGAGGACAAAGGAAATCCATTTTTTCAAACGCCTCAGCCAGGCGGACTCCTGATGCTCCTGCGCGAGTGTTTTGAAAAAGACGAGGGTGGAAACCTTCACCTTCTTCGAACGACGACGGAACAGGTAGAGCATCAGGGGGATGATCCCGAGCAGCAACAGCCATAAAGAGCCTGGATTGAGGAATTGCATCGGAATCGGGATCCGCTAACTGCTCCCCGCGAGGGCGGATCCGCGCGAGAGGAGGTCGAGAAATAGTTCGTCAAAGGGATAGTCTGTCCGCCATCGCTGATAATCGATCTGACGGGATTGACAGGTGGATTCAACGTCGGTGAGGAAGGCTTGAAAGGTCGCCTCGTATCGTTCCCGGTCCCTTGCCGTGAACCAGATCCGCCGGTGCTCCTGAGTCTCCACATCGAATAACTCGATTTCACCGTCCACATCAGGCTTCTCCTCCCAGGGATGGAAGACCTGAATGAAATGCACCTCCCCGGGCCAGGCGCTCGCATGCCGGATCGCCTCCCGGGCCTCATTAATATCGCGGCCGTAGAGGTCCGAAATCACAAAGATAATCCCATAGCGCCTTTTCCCCGGTTGGAAATCCTGAAAACACCGCTTCAGGTCGGTGAGTCCCCCGTACTTGAGCTCTTTGGCGAAATCGAGGACTCTCTGAAAACTCCCCTGCCCTTTCATCGGCGGCGGAGGGTCGGTGAGATGATCCCCAATCGAATAAAGACTGACCCGGTGGTGGCCGACGAGTCCCATGTAACCCAGCGCCACCGCCAGTTTCAAACTGGTGAGGCGCTTCTCTGGAAACGGATCCATCATAGAGCCACTCGTATCGACTACGATGTGGACGTGGAATTCCTGAACCTCCTCGTAAAGCCGAATGAACAAGCGGTCAAGGCGCGCATACAGTCGCCAGTCGATCGAGCGAAAATCATCTTTGGGTGTGTAGTGACGAAAGCCCTTGAATTCACGGGTGAACCCTGTCGCCTGTGTCGACTGCATCCCCCTTTTCCGGAGTTGCTTCCGTTTTCTTAAGCGCAGAAAAAGCGCCCTGAGACGATCGAGAAATTCGGCGTCAAAGAGTTCCTCCCGGGAGGTGGGTGAAGGCGGTGGCGACATAAAAAAGGGTATATCACTTCGGTGCCGGAACCGGCAGGGGGACGATCGGTGAGGTTAATGGTGCCGCCGCAGACGCCGTTGACTCGAGACAGACCAGAGACGTGTGTCCGAACACGCTGATGTATTGACCGTCAGAGATGAGATCGGTCACCGGCAGGCAGTACCCGGGCTGCCCCGGGCCGTCGTGATAGATCCTCCCCTGCCAGACCGGCTTCTCCGCCGCAGGTTCCGTTTCGGCTTTCTCCGATTGTTTCAGATATTCCGTCAGCGCAGGGGGCAGGGCTCCCTGTCCGATGACCTGAGCAGTGCGAGCATTGATCAGTTTCATGCCTCGACTCCCCCGCACGAGAAGTTGACTGCCCGTAAGTGTTGCACGATAGGTGGAGGGATTTCCTAAATCACCGAGCGCGAGACGCGAAGAACGTTCACTGAGGAAATCGACATGATAAAGAAACGGCCCGTCCAGAAACCATGCATGGTTCCCGGATTCACCGAGGAACGAGCCCCCGGCCGGGAGTTCCCTCGAGGCAACGGGAAGACGGACAGAAATACGACGAATTTTATCTCCCTGCATCAGGAGCAGGTAACCTTCGGAGATCTCGGCAAAACTTGCCTCATCCCTTCCCATGCGTGACTTTGCCCAGAACACTCCAGGCCCGACCAGTGACGACGGTGCCCCGAGAAACCCGGACGGATTGAGAAACCCGGCATCGAATTTCGCCTGAAAATCAAACAGCGCGGGTGCGTTCTTGATGACCTGACCCTCCGGCTTGATCGTCGCCGCCGGTTCAGCCACCTTTTCAGGAAGTTCTTTTCGCTCCTCCCTGAGAACCACAGGGAAAATGACCGGATCATTTCCGGTGAAACGCCAAACCACCTTTCCGCTTCCGGCATCGATGATGGTGGCGTCCTTCCCATAGACAAAGACGTGGCCGTCTTTCAGGGTCAGCCCCGAGTTAAGTGAATAGATTCCCTCGTCGAAACCTTCAGGCACCTCCCCGATTGAAAGTTGCCAGAGCAACTTGCCGTTGATGATCTCAAAACAGGAGAGGGACTGGGTCAGTGGATCAAAAACGACCGCTATCTCGCCCTCCACGGCAAAACTTACCCCGGCTCTGCCACCGGACTTGCGCATACCCTTGCCCGATTCCTCCTGAAGAGGCAGGGGCGCTTTCCAAATCAAGGATCCGTCCGATACGGCAAACGCACAGAATTCTCCATCGCGAACTAGAAAGAACCGGTCCCCGGACAGGGAGAATGATCGCGGGGCTTTTCCCGTCAGTTCTGCCTCAAGCATTGGACGACTGAGATAAGCGGGGACGGCGACGTCTTCGAAGGCCGCAGGTCGCCGCCGATGTTCGTTCCACCCTGCTTCGTTGAAAGATTTACTCCAGATAAGTTTGCCGGTCACCGCATCAAGCGCATGGACCGTCCCCTGATCGTCAAAAACGACAATGAATTTCCCGGCACGGCCAAATGAGAGAATCCTGCCGGCGTCTTGAATCTCAAATGCCCAGCGAAGGGTCGGTTCGCTCAACAGAAAATCGGCGGTGGCGATCGTCTTCTCCCCTCCGCCGATGGCATGAGGCGAGAGGAAATCCGACGCCGAATCGACGGACAGGACAAGGCCATCCGGAAAGTTCAATGAAGTGATTGACTGTGATTTTGCATGGTCGCTGAATCGATTAATGGCTTCTTTGGCCTCGTCGGCCCGGCCGAGCCTGGTCAGGACAAGGGCTCTCGTCCATTCCGTCCAGAGCCGGGAACGGCTTGTGAGTTCCTCGCGTTCAGCGGAGGCCAGCAAGGGAAGGATTGCCTCCAATTCACTCTCGCCCGAGGTCATCAGTGCTGAGATCGATCGCCAGTAGGAACTGCTCAGATGCTCGTCGAGGGAGAGGCGTGAGAGTTCACGTAATGTGATCCCGGCATCCCCGCTCCGAAGCGCGCGAATAACTGAGCGAAACGTTGTCTCCTGCCTCAGGGTAACGAGCACGAGGAGTCGCCTTTCCCAGCTCAAAAGGTCGCGGGGTTCAAGGCGATTGATCGCCCCGAGGGCCGAGTCGGCTTCCTTGAGGAAACCGTACTCGATAAGGATGTCGACCGCTTCCCTGAGGAGCGGTGTTGAAGTGATCTCGGTCAAATCGATTCCCGAGACGAGTTGCTGTGCCAGATCAGTCCGCTGGCTGCGATGATAGACCAGCGCACGGCGCAGATCATATTCGAGTTGGTTTGTCGGATCCTCGGTCGCCAGTAGTTTGAGTTGCTCTTCCACCTCACCGGTCGCTTCGGGCCTGTTCTCGAGGACGGCGACGAGGAGATTTCTCAAGCGCATGCGCAACTGCGCCTCAAGGCCGACCTGCGCCAGTTGATCCCGAATCGCACGCGAGACGCGGTCGGTTAGCAGTTGCTGCTTTCCGGTTTCACATAGAATAAGAAACTTCTCGACTTTGTCTTCAGGCCAATCTCCTTCAGCAAAACGGAAACGGTTCTGCTCGGCGTCAAAAAATCCGGGAAGAGTCTCCAGCAACCGATGCGCCTCGACCGATTTACTCAGCCATTGAGCGTAGCGAGCGGTGGTGTCGGTCATTTCCCGAACGATATTTGTCTGTTTTTCGACTTCAGCGGAGTCCCCCATCTTCCCGAGCACCTCAATCAGGAGCAACCCAAGTTCAAACTGCCTGGGTTCGACGGCGAGCTTTGCGTTCAGTACGAGACGGGCCGAGTTGAAAAATTCCGCGCGCACCAGAAACTCGGAAAAATCCAGCACGTCGGCGACTTCGGCATTCCCCGGGCTGAGAAGCCTTACAAGAGCATCTATCGCCTCGCGTGAATTGGAACTGAAGTAGATCTCGACAAGTTCACGTGCGACATCGAGCTGGCTCGGGTGATTCCGAAGATAATTTTCCAGATAAGGGGCCGCCGCGTCTATCCGGTCAATAGTGCGGAGATATCGTTGCAATTCGAGGATGCGACCAGAAACCTCGTCCGGAAGTAACCCTGCCACTACCGCCTTAAAGTCCTGCTCTGCAGCCGCGTCCTGGCCTTGTGCATAGAGGGATTTCACAAGACGAAAACGCAAATCGATCCGGGCCGGTTCTCTTTCCAGCCGTTGCACGAGAAATTGAGAATAAACTTTCGGATCGGGTGCGCTTTCCAGTAGCTCGAGCGCTCTGGCCTCGATCAAGCTCGACTGCGGCAGAACTGCTGAAGCCGCGAGGATAAGAGCTATCGCCTCAGCCCGCTTTTCACTGGCGATGAGCAACTCAGCGTAATCGAGAGCAGCGGCCTCACTCAAGGGATTCTTCCGGTAGGCCTCCTTCAGTGAGTTCAGCATCGCAAACCGCTCTTCCTCCGTGGCAAGGACACTCACACGAAGGCTCATGATCTCGCGGCGCCTCCAATGGTCAGGGGCAAGGCGGGTCAGTAGGGCATCGAGCAGTTTTCCAGCCTCGGTGCGGTTTCCCAGTTGTGCCTGTGCATTGGCGAGCATCAGATCGACTTCGACCAGCGCCTCCGGAGCCGGAGCCGGCTGAGTCGCCCTCGCTTTCCCCAAGGCGACAATACTGGGATTCCAGAATTGATATCGCTGCATGAGCCGGGCCAGACCGAGCAAGTTCTCATGGGACTGATTCTCCACCGCGAGGAGCTTGTCGAATTGCGCATTCGCCAGATCTCTTGTCGCATCGCCTTCGGAGAGTTGCAGGAGCTGTTCGAGCCACTCATTGCGCCGGGCTGGGTTCGCCTCCAGATCAATGGCCCGCGAGAGCACCTCCGGGGCCCGGGCATCTCCTCTTTCTTCGAGAAAGCGGAAATAGACATACTGGAGCGGAGCAAAATCCGGATGGAGCGGCACCGACGAAGCGATAAGTTCGTCAGCCCCGCCCCGGTCCACCTTGCGCAGTAGCCTGATCAGGACCGTCTTCGCGCCGGCATCGTCGGGATACTGCTCAATGTGGCTTTTGTAGAGCCCGATCACTTCATCGACGCGCCCGGCACCCCGGTAGAGTTTTACCAGTGAGTCGAGAGGTGCATCGAGCAAAGGATCATAGTGCAGAGCGGTCCGGTCCCGGAGAGAGCTCTCAAGAAACTGTTCCTCAGTCAACTCCTGGGCATGGAAGACACCGGCGAACGTCAAACAAAGACACAGGCAGCCCCGCGTCATTGCTTTCAACAGATTCACCCCGTCTCTTTCCATTGCAGATGAACCGGATCAGGATCAAACAGGAACTGCAGTTGAAATGCTGTCGATGACTTCCTGAACCAACAGATCGACATCACGCGACTCGGCTTCACCCTGGAAGTTTAGAATCACCCGATGACGCAGCGACGGAAGAGCCACTCGCTTCACATCCTCGATCGACACCGCCGTTCGCCCCTCGAGCGCACAATGAATGCGCGCGCCGCGAATGAGCGCCTGCATCCCTCTGGGACTCGCTCCGTAACTGACGTAGCGGGCCACGCTCGGAGTCTGTCCTTCGTCCCCGGGGTGGGTTGCCAGCACGATTCGAGCGGCATACTCGTTGACGTGATCCGCGACCGGAACCTCGGAGACGACTTTTTGAAAACCCGTCAATTCCTCCCCGTCAAGGATGCGGGAAAGCTGCGGCATATCAAAAGATGAGGTCCGGCGGGAGATCTCTACAAGGGTGGCGCGATCCGGAAAGGGCACACGAAGTTTGAACAAAAACCGGTCAGCCTGGGCCTCGGGCAAGGGATAGGTACCTTCCATTTCCATGGGGTTCTGGGTCGCCATGACAAAAAAGGGCTTCGGCAGAGGCATGGTCTCCCCTCCGGCCGTGACACCGCCTTCCTGCATCACCTCGAGCAGGGCCGCCTGCGTCTTCGGTGTCGCCCGGTTCACCTCATCAACGAGGACCAGATTGGCAAAGACGGGACCCTTTTCAAAATGCATGACCCGTCGTCCTTCTTCGTTTTCATTCACGATGTGCGTCCCCAGAATATCCGCAGGCATCAGATCGGGCGTGCACTGGATCCTGCCGGGCGTCAACCCGAGAACTTGCGAGAGCGTTTGCACTAGAAAAGTCTTTCCCAGACCGGGGACACCTTCGAGGAGGATATGCCCGCGGGCGAAAACGGCTACAAGAGTGTCGGTCAGCAATTCATCGTATCCAACGATTGCCTTCTGAATTTCGCCCTTCAGGGCGTAAAATCTGTCTCTGAATCGCTCAAGATCCTGTTCGAGTTCTTTGCTGCTTCTCATAAAAATCGTTCAATCAATCGTCGTTAACCCGCCGAAAGCAACCGTACTGAAATCCGGCCATGCCTACTC
>JAGNMT010000203.1 GCA_017991025.1 Verrucomicrobiales bacterium | reverse complement strand
GTTAGAGTTTAATGCGAAGTTGGAGAGGGAGGAGATCATCGGAGGGCAGGAACCCGCTGTTTCCCGAGGTCGGTATTCCGGCGAAGAGGGCGGTCTGCCCGGGATCATCTTCAAGAAGAACCGGCAGACTTGAGGTGAGGGATGTCCTGGCCGAGCTCCGGTTTACGAGCGCGGGGATGATGACGAGTGTGAGTATCGCCAATGCCGCAATCGGGACGAGAAAAGGAAAAGCGCGGAGCCTCCGGGAGGTATGGCCCGGATCGGGTTGGCCCCGGTGCAAGGTCGATGTCATCCTGACGAAAGGGGGCGTGGCTTCCGTCTCCGTGCGGCGCAGGGAGGCGAATCTTTTCTTCAGTTCGGTTTCGAAGGGATCGCTATCTTTCATGAGTCAATTCGGTTGAGGCGAGTAGGGTGCGGAGTCGGGACTTGGCCCGATCATAGTGGGTGCGGGCGGAGCCGATGGAGACGCCCATAATGGTCGCTGCCTCCGAGAGGGACAGATCCTGATAAAAGACAAGATGCAGCACCTCCGCCTGCCGTGCGGGAAGTTGGGCGAGACAGTCTCTGAGCTGACTCGCCGATTCGTCGAATTCCAACCGGGAATTCAATTCTAGGGAGGTCGTTTCGTTTTCGAAAACACACAATTGAAGCAGTTTGCCGGGGAGTGACTCGCGAAAACGTAGCCGCCTTTGCTCTTCCTTTGCAGTGAGGCGAATCACACCAAACCACCAGGTTTTCAGGACCGAGCGATCCCGGAAGATCACCTTCTCCTGAAGCACTTTCAGATACGCGTTTTGCAAGACATCCGCCGCCTCGGCGTGGGCACCGTCGCAGCAGTGAAGCGCCCAGCCAAAAGCATCGGTGTGGAGCGATTCGAGTGACCTGACCAGCGTGTCGTTCATTCATTTCCCCATGTGTGACACGGGGAGAGTGAATATATGACACGGGGAGGAAATTTTTTCCGCAAAGAATGGTTTTCCGGGCTGACGGCGATCACAGCACCGTGCGTTCAATGACCCACCAGATTCCGGCGAGGGCAATGAGGATGGACCCGGGAATGATAACGAACTTCCGATACTTTTCCTGATTCGAGATCCAACAGGTTGCGAGGAAGGCGATGGAAAGGATCGCTATTTGTCCCAGTTCAACTCCGATATTGATGCCAAGAAGACCGACTACAAGGGAGGAGGTCGAATTGAGCCGGGTGGCCATGACCCCGGCAAAACCCAGGCCGTGAATCAGTCCGAATACAAAGACGACGAGGAGACGCCAGTGGCTGTATTGGCTGCGGATCAGGTTCTCGATCGCGATGGCCACAATGCTCGCCGCGATGATCGGTTCGATCACTTTAGGAGAGAGACTGACCCACCCGGCCGAGGCCATCCAGAGGGTGAGGGTGTGGGCGACGGTGAAAGTAGTGACTTGAAAAAGAAGCGGCCTCCAGTGTCGACTCATCAGAAACAAGCCGAGAACAAAAAGGACATGATCCAATCCGAGCGGGAGCACATGAAGAAACCCGCGCTTGATTTCGGACCAGAAGATGGACAACAAGTCACTTTGGCTAGCGGTTTGTCCGACCGCATCGGGGGCGGCGGCGGGTTGGGGGGCCGAGAGACCGGTAAGATCGAGGAGGAAGCTGGTCTCTCCGGGGAAGAGCACCGCGTAGCGTTCGACCTGTTTTTTATCGATGAAGTTGAGGAACATGACGTTCATGGGCACGTCCTCGGCCTTCACCATCTTGAGGGATTCGATCCGATAGCCGGAAAGTCCCTTGGGCATTGAAGTTTTCCAGGATCCCACGAGCACGGCGGCGTCATCCGGCTTTTCGAGTGGTCCCTTGTCGCTTAGTTTGCAGAATCCCCACTCGAAGACCGGACGCACCTCGCCGAGCGGATCAAAGTGGAACCGTAGCCGTGCCTCGACAAAACCGTTCGCTTTTTCGACGAGGATGGCAAACTCTTCCGGAGTCTTCGCATCGGCGGCCTCTTTTGTCAGGTAGTCGTACAACTTGGGGTCCGCCTCAAAGGAGCGGGGATCCACCTCGACGCGAATCTCCGCCGCCCCATCGCTGCTGAAATGGGACCGAACCGGAAGATCAGGGACGGGGTGGGCGAGGGCTTTTCCGGGCGCAAAACAGAGCGCGGCGGCCAGGAAGAGGAACTGGGAAAGAGGGCGGGGTATTCGGGTGGATCGCATGGGGAGTTTGGCGGGATAGGGTGACCTAAAAAAAAAGATGAATTTTCTTGCAGGATTCATGAATTTCTGGTCATTATCCAGTTCTATTCCTACTAAAGAATTATTACTATGAAAAAACTCATCGCTATTCTCGCTGTTATCGCCCTTTCCAGCTCCATTTATGCCGGTTGCGGCGTTAAGGTGCCTGTCTCGGGTAAGCTCTCCGCCTACAACGCGGAAACCAAGACCCTCAAGATTGGTGAGCAGAGTGTAACACTCGCTGCTGCTGCCACCATCACGGATGCAGACGGTAAGCCCGTCAAGATCGAAGACCTCGTTGGCAAGAAAGTGGAAGTTTCCACCGACAAGCACACCAAAAATGCCGAGTCAGTGAAGGCTGCTAAGGCTTAATCGTATTTCTTTTTTAACCGAGAAACCCGGATTCCCCTCGTGGGAATGCCGGGTTTTTTGTGCGCTAACACCTACCGGTTTGTAAAACGACGCTTGCCAACCGTCACCGTATCAGCTCAGCATTTCCAGAATCGGCTTGCCCTTTGAGGCCACGGTGAAGGGTCGCTTGCTCGGCGAGTAGAGAACTTGATCGAGCGGGAGACCCAACGCGTAAGCGATCGTGGAGTTGAAGTCCGGAATCTTGACCGGATTCTCTTCGACTACCTCTCCTCCGGCACTCGTCTTGCCGTGGACATAGCCCCCTTTGACTCCGCCGCCAGCGAGCATGCAGGAGAAGGCTTTGGGATAGTGGTCGCGGCCTTCGTTCTGATTAATCTTCGGGGTGCGGCCAAACTCCGTCGCGATCACGACAAGGGTTTGTTCGAGGAGTCCGCGACGCTCGAGATCGGCGAGCAGTGCTGAGACTCCTTGGTCGAGAATCTCGGCTTTCTCCGGAGCGGAGAGGAAGTTGTTGTTGTGGGTGTCCCAGCCTCCGAGTGTCACCTCCACCGCGCGGACATCGCGTTCCACGAGTCGACGAGCGAGGAGACAGCCCTGTCCGAAGGCGGATTCGCCATAGAGAGCGCGGGTTTCTTCTGTTTCCTGGGCGAGTTTGAAGACTTCGAGATCTTTGCTGTTCATGATGCGAACGGCATCATCATACATCGAGGGATAGGCACGAACGCGTTTGAGATCGTAGCGTTCCCGGAAATCCCGGTCCAGATCCGCCGCGAGTGAGAGGCGGGAGTCAAAGCGCTCTTCGGTGAGTCCGGGTGCCATCTGGCTGTTGCGCAGGCCGGATTCCGGATCGCCGATGGCGAGAGGTTCGAAGGAACTCTCGAAGAAACCGGCACCGCCAATGACACGGCTGCCTCCGGCGATGCAGACGCTGCCCGGAAGATTTCGATTGAGCTGGCCGCGATACTTCAGGAGCCATGCCCCGATCCCGGGGTGCCTGATCGTGGAGCGCATCTCGTAGCTGGTGTGCATGAAATAGTTCCCCTGGGCATGCGCCCCGGCCGTGGAGGTCATCGAACGCACGAGGGCGGCCTTGTCCATGTGGGTGGCGAGGCGGGGCAAATATTCGCTGATCTCAACGCCGTCCGCGCTCGTGGCGATGCTGCGCACGGGTCCCTGGTTCTCATGTCCCGGTTTGGGATCGAAGGTGTCCATGTGGGTCATGCCGCCGGACATGTAGAGGTAGATGACGCTTTTGGCCGGATTCATCCGGTCAGGGAGACCGAGGTCCGGACCTAGTGCCGCCTGCGCTGTGCCGGGAAGCCCCTGCAGGAAGGCGGGAGCCGCCCCGACCCCGAGCAGGGTTTTGGCGGCGCTGGCAATGAAATGGCGGCGATTGCCGTCCTGGTGGAAAAGCGTGGACATGGTCGTGTGGGTTTGAACGTTGAGAGACGGAGTGATTTACTGGACAAAAAGGAACTGGGAACCGTTGAGCACCGCCCAGACGATGTCGTCATAGGCCTTCTCGCCGTTGGCGGAAACTTCTTTGAGGAGGCGTGCGGTTTCTTCAGGACTTGGCTTGCGCGAGAGCATCGCCGTGTAGATCGTTTCGATCCGTCCTTCCGGCGAGGTCGCGGTCTGCAACTGTTTCGCGAGAGCCGATCCGGGATTGGCGAGGGCGGCCGAGACGGGGCCGTTGAGCAATTCCAGTGCCTGCGGGACAGTCGCTTCGTCGCTGGCATTCTCAATCACTTCGCGGTCTGATTGGCCGAAGGTGCGAAGGAAGCTGCCGGGACGCGCCGTGATTTCCGAGGCCCGGGCGAGGGTGCCGAGTTCGCCGGGGGGGGCTTCCCCTTTTGCGCCTTTGCCCTTTTTGGCCGCCTTTTCCGCCTTCACGGTTTTTTCCTCCATTTGAGCCTTCATCAGGGCGCGGCGGGCCTTTTTGTCGAGCCCTTCCGGAATAGGCTCCTTCGGCGTTTCGAGTTTGGCTTCTTCAAAAACGGAGTTCTCGACGAGCGTTTCCGTCATTCCAAATACCTTCATCAACTCCGCTTCATCAGCGCCACGATCAAGCTTTCCAAAAGCGATTTCGCGCATTGTCCTGTCGACGGTCTTCTGGGCAACGCTGAGTTCTCTCGACAACTCGCGAGCCTTTTCGTCTTCTCCGGCACTGCGGGCGGCGACGGCTTCTTTGCGTTTCTGGTCGACCAATCTGGACTCCTCGCCGATCTCGGCGGAGAGCTTGGTGATCATCTCGCGGTATTCCTCAAAAGGAAGCCCTTCGAGACTCTCGTAGATTTGTTTCTGCTCTTCGATGCTCGCAATATCCTTTTTCACCGATGGTTTATAGCGGTCCGGGTCTTCGATGAGCAGGGTTAGCGCGCTGTCCCAGACCTGCTCGGCGCTCAGTCGCCGCAGCACCGGCCCCTGGAAATAGTAGGGCATGCCGAGTTCCAGTTCGACGGTGGTTGCCGCGCGCTGATAGGACTCGGTGCTCGCGAGGATGCGGGTGAAGCTGCGCATGTCGAACTTCAGGTCTTTCATTAGTCCTTCCAGATAGGCGAGTAATTCAGGATTGGTGGAGACCGATTGCTCGGTCAGATCATCAAAGGGTTCGATCAGGGCGAGACCAAAGAGGCGTTTCCAGAGACGATTTACGATGACTTTGGTAAAAGTGGGGTTCTCCGGTGAGGTCATCCACTTCGCATAGGCCTCGATCTTCGGCTGACCTTCCGCGATCACTGCCGGTGCGCCAAACATGGTGCCGGGGGTTACGACTTCTTCGGGTTTGGCATCGGGGTATTGATAGTCGTGGGGCAGTTTCAGCACCTTCTCCGTCTCAGCCACCGTAGTGTAGCGCAAGGGTTTGTAGAGTTCCCCGAGGACGAGTTTCAGGGGATCGCCTCCCTTCTTTTTCTTCTCTTCCACTTCACCGCTTTCGCGTAGCTTCGCCAGCTCTGTTTTCATGGCGGCCTTCAGGGCTGGTTTGTCGTTGCCGTATTTTTCCTCCAATTGCTTGCGGACCTCAGTCACCTTTTCATCCCGGGCTTTTCCGTGTTCCTTCTTGCCCATTTCGGAGAGGGCCTGGCGGTTGGGGGAATCGTAGCGGTTGCCGTCCATGCCATTGCTGAAAGCGGCCATCTCGAAGAAATCCATCTGCTTCCACTTGTCGAAAGGGTGGTTGTGGCATTGCGCGCATTCGAGCCGGGTCCCGAGGAAAACCCGCACCGTGTTTGCCATGTTGTCGAGTGGCATGCCACGGTCCCGCTGATAATAGCCGATGGCCCCGTTTTCCCAGATATGACCTCTCGCACTGACCAGTTCAAAGACCATCTGGTCATAGGTTTTGTTCTGCCGCAGAGCGTCTTTGATCCAGAGCCGGTAGGCCGCCTCGTTGGACTTGCCGTTATTGCCGAGGCTGTCGTTCACCCGCAGCACGTCGGCCCAGTAGTTGTAGGTATGGCTGACGTAGCCTTCGGACCCGAGCAGTTCCTCGATGAGTCGATCCCGTTTTGCGGCGTAGGTGTTGCCGAGGAAAGCACGTGTTTCCTCGACGGTCGGGACGCGTCCGGCGAGATCGAGGTAGATCCGGCGGACAAAGACTTCGTCACTGATCGCGGCATTCAGAGGCACCTTGTGCTCCTTGCAGGATTGGGCGACGAGTTCGTCGATTCGCTTCGCGGCGGCACGAATGGTTTCCTCAGTCAGGGGCGCTTTCCGCGTGGCAGGGGCCGATTCCTCGGCGAGAAGTGGGCAGGCGGCAAAGACAGCAAGGAGGGAAAGGGGCTGAATCCAGAGTGGCGATTTCATGTGAGAGAGGTTCGACGGGGATATTGTCGGCAGGAAGAACCTATCAATAGAGAAAAAGTTTCGAAATCATTTCCGGGATCAGGACAAAAATTGATCACCGGCGTGACGAACCGCGCAATGGCGCCATCGGCATTATGCCCACGGATATTTCTGGAACAGCCGACTTATATGCTGCCGCCCGGTGCTTCACGAGCTCAATTAACCGTTCAGAACGACTGAAGCCCTCTCTCCGGCGCGAAGCATTGCTCATTGCCCACCATTTTCGGGGGCGCTAATGAGCGAGATTCTCGATGAACGGACCGGACGCATTTGGACTCCTCGTCGAGATGCCCGCCGCGATCAATGTTCAACCGAAAAATCGACTCGCCCCGAACTGGATCCGCCAAACGAAGAAGGTTTACAATCGTTCGATTTTCGACTTTCCTTCACGCATCATG
>JAGNMT010000202.1 GCA_017991025.1 Verrucomicrobiales bacterium | reverse complement strand
GTCTTAAGTCAGTTTTTCGGGGCGGCGGCGTTCAGGACTTTCAGGTAGGCGACCCCTGCCGACCAAATCGCCGCTTTTCTTTCGGCCCGTTGAGCTGCAAGATGGTGAGCGATGAATGGCATACGCGCAGTCTTTAATGTTCCCGTCCTTTTGTCGACCGCGCGGGCACTGCGGAAGCGGGAGCGATGGACGGCGGAACAGATGCGCGAGTGGCAGCAACGCCAGTTCACCGATCTGGTTCGCTTCGCCAATGAACACTCGCCTTTCTACCGCAGACTGTACGCCGGAATCGAGGTCTCCGGTGTTCTCCATCCGCGAGATCTGCCGCCCGTCGACAAAGCGATGATCATGGATCATTTTGACGAGGTGGTCACGGACCCCCGCCTGCGGCTTGCAGAAATCCTGGAGAACCTCGGGCGGTCAGACGGGGTTCGGCTCTTTAAAAAGAGATTCCGGATTCTTTCGACCTCGGGTACCTCGGGACGACGCGGGCTCTTCGTTCTGGATCGACGAGAGTGGATCACGATTTTGGCGTTGATGCTCCGCTGGCAGCGATTCACCGGATTGCGCCCGCGGATTGGACGAAGGAAGCGCATTGCGACAATCGGGGCGGGCAATGCCATGCATGCCAGCCGTCTCCTGCCGCTCGGAGGTGATATCGGACTTTACGAATTCCGGTTTCTCTCCGCCGCCGCCCCGCTCGATGAGATTGTCCGCGACTTGAATGCTTTCCGACCGGACGTTCTTGCATCCTATGCCTCAATCGCCGGCCTCCTCGCGCTCGAGCAGTTTTCAGGGCGTCTCTCGATCCAGCCGCAGATCGTCGTCACCCACAGTGAACTGCTCACCGACTCTATTGCCGCACGTATCGAGCGGGCCTGGGGTTCGCGGCCTTTCAACTACTATGGATTATCCGAGATGCCCTGTCTCGGGATCGACTGCGCCTTTCATAGAGGGATTCATATCTTCGAGGACCTCTGCGTGATCGAACCGGTTGACTCGTCCGGCAACCCCGTCGCGCCCGGAGAGGTCGCCGACAAGTTCTACCTGACCAACCTCGTGAACCGCGCTCAGCCCCTGATCCGATATGAGGTCACGGACCGGATTGCCGTCTCACCGCCGGATTGTCCCTGCGGGTCCCCGTTTTCTCTCATCCGGAAGATGCAGGGGCGCGACGATGATGTGATGGAGCTGGAGGGACTTGCCGGGGGTCTTGTCAGGATCCCGGCGCTGGCGCTCACGCTGGGAGTTGAGGATCTACCCGGAGTCGTTGAGCACGAGATCAGTTTCGCCGAGTCGCCGCCTTCGATTGAGATCCTGATTCTAGCCGATTCGACAGCCTCGCGGGAGGGCATCGGGAAGAGGGTGTCCGATGAGATGGAGAGCCTCTTCGCGCGTTTCCGCGTGAAACGACCGGCACTCACCATCTCCTTCGTCGATGCCTTTCCCCGCAACCACCAGGGGATGGGTAAGAAAAAAATTCTTCGGAGAAACGGGGGAACGACTGGAGCGTAGGAGCAGCCCGTTGACGTTTCGTTGGGGACGGGCAGACAGGATCGGCGGGATCCAGGCAAGGGGTGTTGGCGAGCGGAGAAATGCGTTGAACGTTTCTTATAGTGCTAGTCTCCAGGAGTTTTACCTTCCGGCCCCGTGCTCGCGCCTTTGTTTTTTCCCTGCCCTTTCTTCTTCCCTTTTTTGACCTCTCGCTGGTCCGGCGTAACCGTGTTTGGTGTCGGCATTTTAGCCCCGACCCCGGTGCGCCAGAGCTTCAGTTGCTCGTGCAGCTCTTTCGCTGTGTCAGGCATTTCGACGGCAAGGTTGTGCGATTCTCCAATGTCCTTGCTAAGATTGTAGAGCTCAAGCCGGCCATCCTCGTAGAATTCCATCAATTTCCAGTCGCCCGACTGGATCAAACCGACAGGCGTGGTGCGCCAGCTATCCTTCCCGGCTCCTAGATAGCCGGGGAAGTGCTGGTAGATCGCGGTCCGCTTCAGAGCCGCTGCGGGATCCTTCAGCACAGGCACGAGACTCTCTCCGTCGAGCATTTGCGCGGGAGCCGGCGCTGCGGCAATTTCGAGAAAAGTCGCGGGTAGATCGACGTGTATCGTTGGTGCGTTGCAGGTGCCGGGCTTCACCACCCCGGGCCAGCGCACAATGAGGGGAACCCGGGTGCCGCCTTCATAGAGACTGCCTTTGCCCGAGCGCAGCGGTGCGTTGTCCGTGATGTCGCCGGATTCTTTGTTGATTCCCTCACGCGCGTAGCCCCCGACCCCTCCATTGTCGCTCGCAAAAACGAGCACGGTGTTTTCTGCTATCTTGAGCTCTTCGAGCAAGGTCATGATGCGACCAACACTTTCGTCCACACTCGCGATCATCGCCGCGTAGACCGGATCGTGATGCCCCCCCACCGGCGCCTTTGGCTCGAAGTGAGCGATCAGATCCGACTTTGCCTGATGGGGAGAATGGACCCCGAAATGCGGAAGATAGAGGAAGAAGGGAACGTCATTCTTCCGGCGAATAAAGTCCTCGGCTTTGTCGGTCAGAAAGTCTGCGAGGTAGGTCTCGGGAGAGACTTCAACGGGGGGAATGGTCGTGAACTTGAAATGCCTTCCGCTCGAAACGATGGCCTCGTCAAAACCCCGCCGACCCGGAAGATACTCTCCCTTTTCACCGAGATGCCACTTGCCGAACATGGCCGTCTTATATCCCGCCGCTTTGAAAGACTGGGCAATCGTGGTCCGGTCGAGGGGAAGCTCAGTCACGTTGTCGACCGGGCGAAGCGGGCGGGAACTCCAGTCGAACCGATCAATCCCGCCCACGGTGTAAACCCCGGTGCGGGGACCATACTGGCCGGACATGAGCGCGGCGCGGGTCGGTTGGCAGTTCTGGGCGTGATGATGATTGGTGAAACGCATTCCCTGCGAGGCGAGGCGGTCAATGTTCGGGGTCTCGTAGTAGCCGCTCCCGTAACAGGCCAGGTCGGTATAGCCAAGGTCGTCCGCAAGGATGAAAACGACGTTCGGCTTCTCCGCACGGAGAGAGGGGAGTGAGAGAGCAAAGAGGGAGAGAAGGGCGGCGAGGAGACGACGGATGTTCATGGGTGGGGATGAGCGCGGGGGCGGCGTGCTGAAAATAACCCCGCAAAGAACGGGTCGTTGCGGGCCGTGCGCTAATCGGGTATTCGAGAGCATGCCTCTCCATTTTTCATCGAATCGCTACTCTTGCTTGTGCTTCATTCGGAGTAAGAACGCCCGAAGGTTGGCGAAGACAGAGGGTTATTGCGGGAGGATCAGATGAAACTTCCCGTGGTCCCGAAGTGAGGCGACGCAGCCGGGGCGGAGAACGTACCCCTATTCCGCGACCTTCTCGAACTGCCTCCGGATAAACTCCAGTCGGTTCTCCAGTTCACCGCCCCCATGCCTGACCAGAGTCTTCCCGTCCAGACCATGATACACCACGACACATTCGATCCCGAGCGGGTCCATTTCTTCCTTAAGTTTGATTCCAAAACGCGGGTGATGAACTACGAAGTTCAACTCGGTATTCGGATCGGCGTCCCGGTCGGGAAAGCCATAGGTCAGCATCGCCGGGGGGTCATCCGCAGTCAGATGGGTGATCGCGGCCATTTCCGTGTAGAGGCGGTAGGCTTTTTCGGAATCGATTTCCTCACGGGTGATGCCGTAGAAAGGCAGGAAAGATCCGTGCAGCTCCAGATTCGGACGGGGAATGCCGAAGGCCTCGACAAAGCGGGGATCATAGGAGCACTGGGCGGAATCGACGGCTACACAGGTGAGCCGGGTCGACTCGCGAGCGATGGGATCGCTGCTGTCCGGATCAGCGAGGTCATCGTGGAAGGCGAGCCAGAGTGAGGTTCCGGCTCCGGCCGATCCGCCGGTCGAGGTGATCCGCGCTTTGTCTAGATTCCACTCTTTCGCCCGGTAGCGTAGCAACTGAATGGCCCGTCCACAATCGAGGTAGGCCGCCGGTGCGGGGGCGGCGCTGGTGTACCGGTAGTTCACGGCTGCGACCGACCAGCCCATGCGTCGGTAACTCTCGATGGAACCTGCTCCCACGGAGCGTTTGTCACCGCCACTGAAACCGCCCCCATGGATGTAGACGATGAGCGGCGTCGGTTTGTCGGAGGACGCGAGCCAGAGGTCGAACACGTTTCGTTCGTGCGGCCCGTACTTCACATTCTCATGATCAGCGGGCGGTAGAGGTGCCGGTTCCTGACGCGGAGCGGCAGGTTGCTGAGCCAGCGCGGTGCCGGCCATCAAGGAAAGGCAGGCACCGAAGAGGCTGGGATTGATCGTTATCATGGGGTAGCGGGGATTGATGAACCGACATCATAGGACAATGAGGCCTTGAGATACCAGACTGAAATTCTGGTACGACCTCGCCTCTTCCCTTCTCGTTCGCACGGTTCACCCGATCGACTCAGCTCCCGTTTCCGGAGGGACCGGTCCACACTCAGGTCTCCCGGATTGGGCGTGGCAATGGACCGGGCAATTAGGTAGGGATGGACCCCATATCCAGTCTGCGTTTCGGGTCCTATGCTGTAGACCATGAAACTATTCCTTATCACCTGTCTGTTGGTTCTTGTCGGATTCTCCACTTCCAGTTGCAGCACCCGGAGTGGTGTCGGAGCCGGGGCCAGCATCGGAGCCGACTCGCGTTCCTCTCATTCCTCCAGCCGTCACCAATCCGGCACCCGGATCGGAGCAAACGCGGGCGCTTCCCTGCGACTCTAACGGACCAGGGCGCTCGAAAAGGGGAGTGGATTTCTCCAGCCTTTGATTTCAAGACTATGTCAAATAAAACCAAAAAGCAGTTCGGTGTTTGGATGGATAGCCACCACGCCACCGTCGTCGGCCACGAAACACCCGACGCCACCGGGTTCACCATTCTCGGCCACGTCACCAATCCGGGGCCCGATGGCAACTCGAACGAGAACGCTTCGAACCATCAGGAAAAGGCTCTCACCCAGAAATACTTCAAAGAGATCGGCAACCTCATGATGAATGCGGAGGAGGTCCACCTCACCGGCACCGGCACGATCCAGGAGCAGTTCACCCACTACCTCGCCGCCACGCCCCAGTTCAAAAACGTCGTCACCTCGGACAGCACGGCGAATAAGATGAGCGATGCTGCTCTCGTGGCGTTTGTGGACGCGAAGTTTAATTGACGGGGGAGCTGGTGAGCCGGTCAACCCGTAACGTCAACTGAACTCCGTTTGGTTTCGTTCGTGTGAATTAGTGTTCATTCGTGGTCCAAAACTCCCTCTCCAGAAGGCCGCGGTATGAGGAGAATACGGAACGCGAGGCTGTTTCCCCACTTTTGAATTGTGGCCTTTGTGTTTCTACGATGAGGCTACAAGGGCCCCGGTTCAAGGCCGGGGAGCTTGCATGGAGAAGCTCCGGAGTAAGAACGCCCGAGGGCAGTCGAAAATGGGAGAGTGGGAGCGGCGACCGGGAAGAATTGAGAATTGTTGCATGATCCTTAAAACCTTCGAAAGGTTGGCTCTGACGGACCAATAGTAGCGACTCCCCCAAGCCTCAAAAATCGCACTACATCCCTAAAAACATTTGCGCGGGATGGCAGTCAAGTGGACTTCTGTCCATGGATTTGAAAGGTATTCCTCTGAACCGGCTCTCAAGCGCAGCGCTTGTCTTGACACTTTTTACCAGCTTACTTTCACCGCGGCTCAAGGGACAGACAACCTTCCCTGAGCCAGCCGAGATGCACGAGCAGATCAGCCAGCTGGACGCCTCGGGTGAAGCAAAACTGGCCAATAATGACTTTCAGGGGGCGTACGCGGATTTCCAGAAGGCATTCGAGTTCAGCCGGGAAATGACCCGGCTCTATAAAGAAAACGCCGAATACGAGCCGGTTTATCGAGAGCAGTCTTATCTCTTCCTGGAACGCCTGTCCTCCGTGTTCTTGCTATCCGGAGAAGAAGCGAAGGCACTGAAAATGATGGAGCCCGCAGCTGCGGGTTACGACGAACTCGCGGGAGTGAAGAAGACGCCGGAGAGCTTAACCTTCGCTGCGGAGATGTGCGGACGACTGGCGTGGTTGCAACTCAAAAACAATCAGCCCGCTGAGGCGGAGAAAAGTTCACTTCGAGGTCTCGACTTGGATCCATCCGTGGCCTGGCTCAAGACGAATCTGGCGCATGCATTGCTGCTGACTGGTAAAACCGACCAGGCAACGAAGCTATACATTGCGGAGAAAGACACGACCATTGGCGATGGGCGAACGTTCGGAGAGGCGGTTTTGGATGATTTCGCGAAGTTCGAGAAATCCGGCATCAATCATCCTGATATAGAAAAGATACGGGTGCTCTATGGTCGAGGCACTTCTGAAAAAACAAACATGCCTGGGACACCACCGCCCGTTCCGGAAGGTGAGGAAGGGAAGATGGACATCATGGTTAAGGCGGTTGAAAACTTTTTGGTCATGCTCGACCTCGGACAATTCGCTGAAAGCTTCGATGCGGCCGACGATAGCTTCCGTGAAGGTTTGACCAAAGAAGCATACGTCGCCAACATGCAGGAGAACCGCGCTCGAATGGGTACCCCAAAGGAGCGCTCGCTGACCAAAGTGGATACGAACACAAACCTGGAAACAGGGGCAAAGTCCTATGAATTCCCGGTAAACTCGACCTTTGAAAAAGCCAGCATCGTTGAGGAGATCACCGTTGTGGAGTCGGCGGATGGTCAATACCGGGTCTCGGATTATTCAATTGTTACGTCACTGCCGTAGATGTCTTAGCATGACGAGATCCTGAGGCGAAATCTTCCGAGTCTTCCAAATCATTCAGAGGGAGAATTGGTACGGCGGTTCACCCTTTTCCTCCGAAAGAT
>JAGNMT010000201.1 GCA_017991025.1 Verrucomicrobiales bacterium | reverse complement strand
CTCCCACACCTTCCGGGCTGTCGAATGGACGGACCGGCACCCGCCGGAGGATTTCTCCTTTTCCCGGTGCCGAATCCAACATGCCGGAGTCCTCCACGAAGGATGGGTCTACACCCCTCATCCCGGGACGAAAGCGGCCCACTTTCAGCCGCCTACCGTGATGGAAATCATCGCTCCGTTTATCCCGGGACTTGCCTATGGCGACGAAGTGGTGCTCTCGGTTCGGTCGGGTGAAGTGCAGTTGATGGCTGGTTAGTGAGAACTCTCAAATGGTAGGGACGCCTCGCCGAGGCGTCCGCCAGAGGGGGGCATCTGATCCGGACGAGCAACCGGACGCCCCGGCGGTGCGTCCCTACCGGCGCTGCCGCGCCTACTTCTTCTTCACGAGCGAGGCCAGATAGTCGAGCAGACTGGCCATCTCGTGGACGGAGATGTTGGTCATCAGGCCAGGGGGCATGATACTGGTAGGCAGGGTCTCCCGCTTTTCGATGTCGGACTTCGCAAAGGTGAACTCCTGCGCCGCGATGTCGCGCAGGGTGACCTTGTCGCCCTGCTCGCTGGTGATAAATCCCATCTGCACGGCACCACCCTTCAAAGTGATGACATTGGTGGCGAAGCCCTGAGCAATCGTTTTGTTAGGATCAAGAATCGACATCGCCAGGTCGGGACGCTTGTAGGTCTCGACGATGTTGCCGAGGTAGGGGCCTTTTTGTTTTTCGGACTGACTGACCGTGTGGCAGGCGACGCAGGTGGCGCGGGCAAAAACGGCTTCCCCGAGGGCGACGTCGCCATTCTTGTGGGCGAGCACTTCGGCGAGGGCTTTGTCAGGAGTCAGCGTGCCGATTTTCGGCGTTTTGTCCTCTCCTTTGGCCTGTAGCTTCAGCTCCTTCGCTGCGGTCTTCGCCGCCTTGGCCACGGCCACGTCCGCATCGGTCGTGGCGACGAGAATGCGATCATCGAGAAAGCGATTCTTTGTTTTCACGGCGGCGTCAATCAGCGCGATTTTTTGTGCCGGAAGATTCCACGCCTTGTCGATGGCCCTCCTCGACATCTCTCTGGATTCGGGGGACCCTCCATTACGGGTCGCGAGGGCGAGGACGGCGGCACTGGCCCATTTGCCTTCGGAGGATTCCGGCTTCTCTGCCGCGATCTTCTCAACGGCGAGATGATGGTTCTCCAGTTTGGGCGCTCCCAAAAAGGCGGTCCCGGCGTCGGTGATCTGTTTCTCCGCGTCGCCGAGGAGGGATTTGGCGTATTTAGTGTCACTCTTTGCCTTCACGGGGTCGGTTTTTTCTCCGGCCGCTTTCAGGTTGGCTCGAAGGATCTCAAGACGGGCCGAGAGCTTGCCGAATCCGGCAAGTGACGCGTCAAAAGCCTCGTTGCCGTCGACTTTAGTAAGGGCGGTGATCGCGGAGGCAAGGGTTGCCACTTCTGATTTTTCATTCGAGATCGCCTGAATCAGGATAGAGACACCTTCGGCGGGAATAGTTTCGGCAGCGACGAGTTGCTGAACAGCTTCGGGCAACACTGACGGATTTTCTTTTGCCAGTGTGAGGATGCGCTGGAGGGCGTCGTTCGACTGGATGCGGTTCCGGCTCATCTCTTTGACGAGGAAGGCCGCTTCTTCGGGATCGGAGCTGTTGAGCGCCTCTTTGAGCACGCCCAGAATTTTGTCAGACTCGGCCCATTTCACCGGCTGGTAATAGGGACCGCGCGTGTCAGGACGAGTTCCCCAGCTGTCGCCGGTCCATTCGCCCTCACGGTTGGCGAGGCGGCAGACGATGGCGAGCAACAGGTGTCTCACTTCGGGGCGTTTCTCCTTCGCGAGGCGGGTAATCAGGCCGTCGACGACACCCGGCACATCGTGCATACGCATGAGCGCAAAAGCGGCTCCTTTTTGCTGCGCCGCGTTCGAATTCTTTTCGTCGAGAATGGCGAGAGTTTCCTCGCCCGCGCCGAGTCTGGCGAGTGCCCGGAAGGCGGTGTGGGCGGTGACCGGGTCGCTGTCGCCGAGGAGCGCGGCAATGGCACCGGCGGCTGCCGTCGTTTGCTGCCGGGCGGCGGCAATGATGGCTTCGGTCTTGGTCCGGGCATCGGTGCTTTGCGTTCCGGCAATGATCCACTCGGACGGAGCCGGTCCGGGTTTACCGGCGGTTCGTTGATCGAGCGCAAGATCACCGGCCGCGCGCAGGACGAAAGGCTGGAGATCAGCGTCGGCGAGGAGAGGCTTTAGGGCTTCAATGACCGGGGCGCTGGCAGTGCTCGCCACCCCCCGTTGCCCGATCGTGAAGACAGCCGCGACGCGGGCCTTCAGGTCTTTGGCCGAGTTCATCGCAAGTTCGGTGAGCAGTGCGGTTGTCTCTGCTTTTGGCTCGCGGCGAAGGAGCGCCCGCTGCGCGGAAAGGGTGCGGATGTGGCTCGGCGATTCCAATGCTTTCACGAGTTCGGCGTCGCTCAGTTTTTCAAAATCGGGAAGCGCTTCGGCTTTGAACTCCTTCGGGGTGACCCTGACAATGTAACCCACTTCGGGTCCTTCCCATTTGAAGGTCGCCGGTCCTTTCCAACTTGCCTGATAGACCGCGCTTTTGCCATCAACGTCGGCGTCGGTGGGACGCGTCATGCCGATGAAAGGCTGCGGCTCGGTGATCTCGGCAAAGGTCGCTCCCTGGCGCTGCACCGAGTGATGGAATGAGGCGGCGCGTCCCCAGTCACAAGTGATAGGGGCCTTGTTCCATTCGTCAGGGATTCCCGGTTCGTCGAGGTAAACGGAACCGCATCCCGAGCCGCCGCCGTAGTCGGCGAGAGGCTGGACGTGTTCTTCGCCGAAGTTTTTGTAGAGGCGCGGGTAGCCGTGGTCCTCGAGTCCGGAGAAATGGTGGAGACGAACATCCCAGCCGCCGCCATCGTTGGTGTTGTCGCGGGCAAAGAGATCGAGAAGGGGACTCATCGGGGTGCCGAGGATGTTCCGGGTCCCCGTGGAAAAGATTTCAAGTCCGGATCCATCAGGGCGAAAGCGGATCACTCCGCCGCCACGATGCTGGAGCGTGCGCCCATCGGTCCCGGTCGCTTTGAGAAAGCCGAAGTCGCCTCCGGCGATATAGATCCAGCCATCAATGCCGAGTTCGAGTCCGTTCGTCGTGTGATCGGCAGGACGATCCGCAAAACCATAGGCGATGCCGTCGATCAGCGTTTTTGATTCTTCGGAGATGCCGTCTCCGTCGCGATCCATGTAAACGCTGATGTGGGGTGGGTGAAGCAGGTAAAGCCGGTCATGATCCCAGATGAGGCCGCGCGGGGAATCGACGTTCTTCACAAATTCCGTCACCTCGTCGGCCCGTCCGTCGCCATCTTTGTCACGCAGCCGGAGGACACGACCGCGTCCGGGTTCGCGACCGAGAGAGCCATTGCCATCGCTCGAGACATAGAGATCGCCGGATGGGGAAGCAGCGACGTAGACCGGGTAATTCGCTGCCTGCCAATTGGAGAAAAGGGACACGGCAAAACCCTCAGGCACCTTCACGTCCTTCAGGATCTCGGCTTCCTCCTGCGGGGAGATCTTGACGATCTTCGGTGCAATGTTGCCCTGGGCCTGGTATTCGTTGCCAGCGGCGGCTTTTGCCTGCTTGCCATCCAATTTCGGGTAAAGGGATTTGATTCCTGGGCCGGTCAGAGAAAGTTCTTTGATGCTCGCCCAGCCGCCCTGGCTGCTACCCTTACAGGTGACTTTGACAAAGCGAAGGTCTTTTCCATCGAACGCGGCTGCCGAGTCTCCGGGGCTGGTGTTACCCGACGCATCGCTGAGCATCGCCCATGATTTTCCGTCAGCGGACCCTTCGATGGTGTACTGATAGGCGTTGTTGCCGCTTTCCCAGACGATTTTGGCTCCGGTCAAAGCCTGCTGTTTTTCGAACTCCAGCTGAATCCATTGGGGCATTGGCGGACCGGAGGCGCACCAGCGGGTCCCACCGTCTCCGTCGACAGCGCGCCATGCGAAATTGTTTTTCCCGGTCTCCTCGCTGCTCGCCGTCGCCTTGACGAGGGTGGCTCCGGCCGGAGCGGTCGCGGGCATTTGAGGGGCCTTGACTTCGATTTTCGGCTGTTCAAGTCCTTTGACGAAGGTCACCTCATTTTTACCAGTGAAGGGTTTCCCCAGATAGCCGTCCCCTTCGAGTTTTCCACAGGCCCAGAGCAGGCCGCGGGTGATGAGATCGAGGTAGCGTCCATCAGCGACCGTCTCCGTGTTGTGACCGAGGGTCGTGCTGAAGCTGCGCGCTCCCTGCTTCTCGTTGGTCCAGACAACGATGGAGACTTCCTCTTTTTCCTTGCCGTCGCGTTTCACGAGTTGTTTCCCCATCGCGAGCGGGTGGCCGTCGAAGACGTTGACGTTGTTGTAGAGTTCCTCCTTGATCGTGGTCCAGTTCTGTAGTGATGCCGTGATCGGATGCGCCTTGTCGACGAACTCCACCTTGATCGGCTCCTGCGGACCGTGGGAGTTTGACTGGATCCCGAGGTGTTTGAACCACCCGTCGGTGCCGGTGCGGAAGCTGTGCATTGCGCAATGGAGATGCACCGCAGGGATGGTTTGATGCACATCGAGAATGTGTTTCAGGACCTTGAGATCCTTGTTCCCGGCGGCGCATTCGTCATGGATGATGACGTCGTAGCCCTTTGCCCAGTCCGGATTGTCGTAGAGAGAGAGGGGAGGGTTCACTGACTTGTCATCCGTCCACCAGACATCGACCTGGATGTTGGCCCTCGCCTGAATTCCCTCAGAGATCACTTTCTGCTGGCCCGTATAGTCGTGGCAGCATCCCCCGGCGATAAGAAGGGCCTTGAGCGGCTTCGGACTGGTTTGCGCCTGCGCGGGCAGGGTTAGGAGACTTGTTACGGTCGCGAGGAGGAGGGTGGTGAGGAAAAGCGATGGGTTTGTCATGAGGCGTTTGAGAAAGGGAGTTAGAAGTTGGAGAGGGGAGGAGAGAACAAAGAGGGTAAAGCCGGGGACTTAACCCTCTTCTTTTGCCTTTGCCCACGAGTCGCGCAGTCCCACGGTTCGATTGAAAAGGAGCTGGTCAGGGGTGCTGTCCTTGTCGGCGCAGAAATAGCCGAGGCGTTCAAATTGCACCGTTTCACCGGGAGTGATCCGTCCGAGATTCGGTTCCAGCTTCGCTCCGGAGACTACCTTGAGGGAATCCGGATTGAGATGGTCGAGGAACGATCTCTCGCCGCGATCAGGCGCTTCTGTCATGAAGAGCCTGTCGTAGAGACGGACTTCCGCGTCGATTGCCTGCGCGGCGCTGACCCAGTGGAGGGTCGCTTTGACCTTGCGTCCATCCGGCGGGGTCTCGCCGCTGCGGGTCTCCGGATCGTAGGTGCAGCGAAGCTCGACGATTTCGCCCGCGCTGTCTTTGATCACTTCTTCACACCGGATAAAATAACCGAAGCGCAACCGCACCTCGACTCCGGGAGAAAGGCGGAAGAACTTCTTCGGCGGATCCTCCATGAAGTCTTCGCGCTCGATAAAGAGTTCGCGCGAAAAGGGAACCGTTCGTGTTCCGCTTTCGGGATTTTCGGGATGGGTTACCGCTTCCATTTCCTCGACCTGCCCCTCGGGGTAGTTCGTGATGACGACACGGATCGGATCAATTACCGCCATGTAGCGCGGTGCTTCCTTGTTCAGCACTTCGCGGACCGCGTTTTCGAGCAACGCAAAATCATTCGTGCTCTCGAATTTGGTGATTCCGATCGTCTTGCAGAAATTACGGATCGCTGCCGGCGGATAACCCCGACGCCGGATGCCACAGAGCGTCGGCATGCGCGGGTCGTCCCATCCGCTGACGCGGCCCTCGGTCACGAGTTGGAGCAGCTTGCGCTTGCTCATGACGGTATAGTTCAGGTTCAGGCGCGAGAATTCGATCTGGCGAGGGTGTGACGGCACGGGAAGGCTTTCGAGGAACCAGTCGTAGAGAGCCCGGTGGTTCTCAAACTCCAGGGTGCAGAGCGAGTGGGTGATGAACTCGATCGCGTCACTCTGGCCGTGCGTGTAGTCATACATCGGGTAGATGCACCACTTGTCGCCGGTGCGATGGTGCTCGGCATGGACGATGCGGTAAAGGACCGGGTCGCGCATGTTGAGATTCGGGTGCGCCATGTCGACTTTGGCCCGCAGGACCATAAGTCCGTCGGCAAACTCTCCGGCTTTCATCCGCTGGAACAGATCGAGGTTCTCGGCGACGGGGCGGTCGCGAAAGGGGCTATTGGTTCCCGGGGTCTGGAGGTCGCCCCGATTCACCTTCATTTCCGCCGGGGTCTGGTCGTCGACGTAGGCTTTGCCTTCCTTGATCAGGTAGATGGCCCAGTCGTAAAGCTTGTCGAAATAGTCCGAGGCAAAATAGAGGTGCTCCCCCCAGTCGAAGCCGAGCCACTTGATATCTTCTTTGATCGAATCGACATACTCAACGTCCTCTTTTGTCGGATTCGTGTCGTCGAAGCGCAAGTGGCAGCGGCCGTTGTATTCCTGCGCGATCCCGAAATTCAGGCAGATCGACTTGGCGTGCCCGAGGTGCAGATACCCGTTCGGCTCGGGGGGGAACCTGGTCACGGTACTATCGTGTTTTCCAGAGGAGAGATCTTCGTCGATGATCTCCCGGATAAAGTCTTTAGAAGGGTTGGGCGTCACGCTCATGAGAAAAATGGAAGCCGGACACTAACCGGTTTTCACCATGGTGCAACGAGATCGCCTGTCGTATCCGCGCGTCACCCCCACTTGTCGAGCTCGCCCCAGGCGCTCCGGCTGTCAGGTTCGAAGAGGTCTTTTTCCTCCGGGGCTTCCTCTTCGGAGATGAAATGCCGTTTCGGGCAGACATGACC
>JAGNMT010000200.1 GCA_017991025.1 Verrucomicrobiales bacterium | reverse complement strand
TCTCATTGAAGCGACGCCCGACGGTTTCTGGTTGCGCCAGGCGAAGCTCAACGACGTCTTCCAGCACCTCGCCCAACTCGGAAACTATCAGTATTTCCATAATACAGAGCTGGAGGGCCCGACTTTCGTAGTGACCGGACAGCTCATGAATGACGATCCGATCAGACAAATGGAGGAACTCTCATTGATGTACGGGATCACCATCCACCAAAAGGGAAATACCGTTTACGCTCTGACCGCGCCTCAACTCTCGCAACTTCCGAGCGAGCCGTTCCGCTATCAGCTCAAGTATCTGCGCCCTTCTGACATGGAACAGACCAAACTGATCCTTCAACCATTTCTTACACCTGGCACCGGAATCATTGAATTCGAGTCTAAGACCAACACCATCATCGTGATGGACAACACACGGAAACTCGAGGCAATTGAGATCTTTCTGGAACAAATTGACCAGCCAAAACAGCAAATTGCGATAGAAACCCGTATCCTCCGCATCACCAGCAACTCGAGGAATCGTATCGGGGTCGACTGGTCCTCTGTTCTGGGCGAAAACGGCACTACGATCAACGCGGCGTCCAGTCTAAACGCCCTTTTCCACCTGCCGGATCTCGACACGGCGGTTTCATACATCACCTCTCTCGATCAGGGGAACAGTTTCGGTAAGGTAGAGGGGGCCGGAAAATTCAGATCAGCGGGCTCTGGTAACGATGAAGCCAATCTGGTCTTCTCCCCTCTGCAAATGACAGCGGTTCTGCGAGCCCTGAACGCCGGCGGCCTCGCCCAGCAGGAGTCGAGCCCGACGCTCATCGCTGAGGATAACGAAGAGGGCCTCATTTCGATCGTCGATCGTATTCCGATCATCACCTCGACAGTCAGCGAAACCACAACCGGACAAAATGTCACCGATATCGTCCGTTATAAAATTGATGAAGCCGACCCGGTCGGGACTCCGGCTGACACCCGCGAAGTCGGCGTTTCTGTCGCCGTCACCCCCACCATCCTCCCGGATGGCACGATACGCATGGTGCTCAAACCCCGCTCATCCCAGGTCGTCGAATACATTGAGTCAAAGGGTGGCAACAAGTATCCCCGGGTTAACGAATCCAGCGTCACCACCACAGCGCGGGTTCCCAATGGCCACTCCCTGCTTATCGGTGGCTTCTATGAGGAAATCCAAACCGATGGAACCAATAAAGTTCCCCTCCTCGGCGATATCCCCGCAGTGAATCTACTCTTCAAATCCGTCGATAAATTGAAGACAACAACAAGCCTCGTCTTCATCGTGACCCCCAAACTCTATCGCCCCGAAATCTCACTCGAAAACGACGTCACCAGTCATGAGATTCATGACAGCCATATTCTTCCTTCGAATCATGACTACCCTGACCCCAAACACCCGGGCCAGACCTACCGCACGGATATGCGCAACACGGCGAACAATATATTTAATCGCTACAAGCCGGACGCACCGTCGAACCTCCTTCATCCACAGCACCCTTACAATAGCCCCCAAGCTCTCCCGGTTAACGACAACCAGTCCAATTACGTCCCCGAGCCCGACTTCGCGGAGAGCCCGACCGTAAAAGTCCGGCCAGCCAGTGCCACAAAGAAGAACAGTGGATTCCTCGGTAGAGTCTTCGGAGGCAACAAGCCTAACAAAGATCAATGAGTACAAGTGCCGGCCACCAGACTCTCCCGGACACAGATCCCCAGACAAACTCAAGCGCCGCACACCACGCGCCGGGAGCGGGATCTGAAACGAGGGAATCTCACGGCACGGCCGGTTACACGGAACAGAGCCGCATCCCGACTACGGACCTTCTGCGTCGCCATATGGGCAACTGCGGTGAGTACACTTTTCAGGCACTCAACAAGATCGGAAAACTCAGCCCGGAGGACACCAGCCGGATCACCCTCCAGTATTTGAAGTACTTGAACACGGTCGAAAAGGGAAAACCCTTTCTCGACTCCCTTCAATTCCTCTATTTCGAAGCATGGAAAAGGCCGGAGATCGACGCGCGCGATACCATCCAGAAGTTGACAAAATCCCTCATCGCCTACTCCAAGACCAAAGTCTCCTACCTCGCGTTTGCCCATCAGACGGACACCCCGATTGAGTTCTACAACTCGTTTCCGGCCATCTCGGAAATAAGTCGCCTTCTCGGAGCTCCGGTAATCCAGGTAAGCGAGAAAGACTTCTTCACCGTGACCAGCATCAATCCCTTCACCGCCATCGCCACCGCCCAACTCATTTCCAATGAGATTCAGCACGAGACAGGCAAAAAGCCATTCAGTTTCATCACCGCTACAGACATCAATGCCTGGAAATATGTGATCGGTAGACATTTCGGCACATGAACCTGAATATCGGCTTTCCTCTCAATGATACGATCACAAACGCTGTGATCGATCAGTTGATTGTGTTCGACCCGACCCTCGGGGAGCGGTCGCGCGAGGATATTCCGCGGACCTGCACCGCCAGCCGGATTCTAGCCGCAGTCGGTTCAATTACTTCGCTTCCTCTCTTTCTCAAGATCAAGGACTTTGTTGATCGCTCGCTGCTTGAACAAAATGATCCCAACCTCCTGAACCGCGGGATGTTTGTTCCGCTCTACAAAGATACCGAACAAATATACATTGCCGTCGCAAACCCCTGGGATCCAACAGCGGAAGATAATTTCTCCCAGCAATACCCCGACCTTCTTGTCACCAAAATCCTCGCCCCCATCGCCGAGATTACTCAGGTAATCGAGTCGATCTCCCGAACGACCGGCCCTTCTCAATCCGAGATTGACGCCATCGAAGTCGATGAGAGTTCCGATGAGATCAAGGACTTCAACGTTTCCGAGAAGCATGACGAACCCCTTGCCCAACTGGTGGCAAAGATGGTTTCCGACGGGATTAAGAACCGTGCCTCCGACATCCACGTGAAATGTGAAAAGGACAGGGTGCACTACAGTTACCGTATCGACGGAGACATGGGCGAGAAGTACGAAATCCCGTGGAAACTGAAGGACCGGGTCGATGCCTTTCTTCTAAACCTGATGGGGTTGGCCCCGGAGGAGAGGTCGAAGCGACCGGGTATTTCAGGTCGGTTTACCGTGAACTACCTGCGCCGGTCCATCGACATGCGCTTCGAGCGTCACCGGACCTATCGTGGATATCATGTCACGATGCGTATTCTCGACAAGAGTCATTTCGAGGCCAAACTCGGAGTCGGTTCGCTCGCATTTGATGCCGCCACCCTCTTCGAGATGGAACGGGTCATGGCCATCCCTTCCGGTATTATCGTGATGTCAGGGCCAACCGGATCCGGGAAGTCAACGACACTGAATGCCATGTTGCGTGAATTGAACCGCCCCGAAGACAATATCCTGACCCTGGAAAACCCGGTTGAAGATGAAATCCGGGGCGTCATTCACTGCGATATCAAGCCATCGGAATTCAAAGCAATGATCGCGAGTTTTATGCGAAGCGACCCCGACATCATTCTCATGGGTGAGGTCCGGGACATGGACTCCGCCGAACTCGCGATCGAGGCCGCGATCACCGGTCACAAGGTTCTCACGACGATCCACACCCCCCGCGCTTCCCAGATCATCGAACGTTTCGAACAGATCGGCATTGAACGATGGAAGATTGCCCAGACCCTCAAAGCAGCTTGCGCCCAGCGGCTCATCAAAGTTCTATGTCCCTACTGCAAAGTGAGAAAACCGGGCCTGACCGAACGCGAGATCCGGAAGTATAACCTGGAAGAGGAATGGCGCGAGACGCCTGTCTTCCAAAAGGGCGTAGAAGGATGTGTCGAATGTGGTGGTCGCGGCTATCTTGGCCGCGCCGCTATTCTTGAAATTATCCCGATCACCCCGGAATGGTCTGATGCGCTTTCCAAAGGCACTCTGAGCCCGTACGAACTGGAAATCGCCGTCCGCGAACAGGGCATTCTACCTTCATTGAGAACGAGCGGTCTTAAAATGATGCGGGAAGGTCGCACCGATCTCGAAGCGCTGCGCAAGTCTATCGACATGTCCGTCTCCGACTAACCATTACCCAATACCACGCCATGAAAGATACCGAACAATCTCCGTCCTCTGCCGCCAAGGCGGCGCTGGCGACAAGGATTAAGGAGAAGAACGCAGCGGCGTCAGGTCACCACGATCCCGGAAAAAAGCCGGGGGATACTAAGGAGAAGAAGATCTCCAAGTACCCGCAAAAAGAGCTAATCAAACTTTGTCGAGGCATGGCCTCAATGCTGAAGGCGAACATCAATACGTCCGACGCGCTCAAATACTACTCCAACGGCCACCCGTCGGCAACGGTTCGCGCCGTCTTGAAGGAGATTCGCGAGTATATCGAAACCGGGCAACCCGCTTATGCCGCTTTTGCCCGGTCAGGTCGTTTTGATGACAAATTCATCTCTCTGATCCGCGCCGGTTCCGATTCGGGTCAGCTCGACCAGGCTTTTGAGGCGATAGCGAACCGGCTCAAGAAGGAAGCGGAATTCAAGTCAAAAATGCGGAAAGCCACCATGCTGCCTTCCATCATTATCTTTGCTCTCATCCTGCTGTTTATCGCTGCACAGCTTCGCATCATCCCTGAAATCGAAAAGATCATCAAGGAGGTGGGGCAGGAGCCGGATGCACTCTCTGCCCTCCTTTTCAAAATGAGCCATGTCACCAAAAAAATCTGGTGGTTGGTGATTGGTGGAATCGTCGGTGGGGTGTGCACCTTTTTCATGGTGGAAAAAGTCCGCAACGCGGTCGTCTACTTTCTCATGGCCCGCTGGCGCCTCCTTCGTAAACTCGTCATGGGAATGAGGCAACTCCTGTTCCTGGGCTCGATGGACATGCTCCACTCAAACGGAATCAATCTTTCCAAAGCCGTAGAAATCTCAGCGGAATCACTCAGAGGAACCCCCATGTATGACGAACTGCGCAACGCCGGACGTCGCTATGTCGAGACCGGGCTTCCCTTCTCCGATGCCATTCGTAAGTTTACTTCCTGCGACCCTCAGGTCTCGCACCTCATTTCCATCGGCGAGCGATCCTCATCACTCGGGACGCAGCTGAAACTGCTCACCATGATGTATGAAGAGGATGTCGATCAGATCGTCAACGATTTTGCCCAGATCGTGAACATTTTCGTACTTATCGCTGCGGCGCTGCTAATCACCATGGTGTTTATCGGTGCTTTCCTCCCCATTTTCCTCATGGGACCGAAGATGATGAACGGCCAGGGGATGTAAGGAAAAACTTAACCAGAGATCCCCATGCAAAAGACCGCTCTCGACCGCTGGCTTCAAATGAAGTATGTCTATGTCTGCAAGGTGTATTGTAACACCCTGCCGCAGTCCATTCCTCAAGGGGCAGTTCTCGAGGAAACAACCCACGAGAGCGGGGGCCGCTACCTCTATTGCTTCACACTCACTGACGACGTTCAACTCAATGAACTAACCGCCACTCTCGAACTGGATAACATCACCTATACCTCCCGCGTCTCCGAGAAAGGGGGATTGGTCGGCAAACTTTTCAACAACCCCGGCAAAAGCTTTACCTTGCAGGTTGCCTGGCTTTGCTTTACAGTAATTGTGTTAATTGTTATATTTTCAGGATTGCCCGTCAAACTCTGGACGTATCTCTCCGCCGAGGAAGAGTCCGTGAAAAAGCCGGTGCCCGGAAAAACGGAATCCAAAAGCAAATCCAAAGCTGAAGACAGAGCGAATCCGTCGGCCATGTTCGATAAGTAAATCATTCCCCAACCTTCCCTCCCCTTGAAAACGTCGTCCACCTCCCCCCAACTCAGGTGCCGATCCCGATACCGCGGATTCTCTCTCGTGGAAGTGACCCTCGTGATCGCCCTTCTCCTGACACTCGCTGGAATTGTCACCTATTCGGTCTCCTCGATGACCGAGTGGAAGACCGGCCGCGAAGCCTCCGAAAAGCTGCGCTCGGTCTTGCTCGCACAAAAGAGTTACCTCGCCGACAATCCTTCAAAGAGCATCGCTACTTTCACCAGCGCTGAACTGATCCCCTACCTCCCCGGTCGCCCCGGTGCCATGCCTACGGCAAAGACGAAAGACAATCAGACCCTCGCCCTCAATTTTCTGGTGATGCCGCCTGTCTTCACGCTCAGTGGAACCGCCTACGACCCCTCGGGATCAACCACCGATGGGATCTGGGATGTCGGGAATCTCTGAAGGACAATCGCCGCACCCGCCAAAAGCGGCGCACTGCTCCGCCGCCCACTCCTCGCTGCGCCCCAGCATTGCGGCAATCTTTATCGCGACCTGAGGTGCACACCGGCGCGAGGCCGCCTCATCGAGAAAAGAGGCACGAAGCCGCCTGCTGAGCACGTCGTCGAGCGTCATCGCCATTTCAACTTCGACGGCCCGTTCGACATCGCCTGTACGGTAGGGAAGATCGGGATCCAAAAGTGCGCCCCCTGCTTCCGGTACGGCATCGAGAAGGGTCAGGTCGGCCGTAAGACAGGGTTGCACAGGCAGGCCACCGAGCTGCGCCGCACGGTCCACGGCATCTTCGGCCATCTGACGGTAGGTCGTCCATTTACCCCCTGTAATCGTCAGAAGACCGGAATCACTAACAAAAATACTATGACTGCGGGAGAGTTGGGCACTGGTTCCCGAAGTGCCTTTCGGCGGGCTCACCAGGGGCCGCAGACCGGCGAACGTCGCCCGGATGTCAGCATGGGTCGGAGCCTCGGCGAGGTAGCGTCCCGCATGCCGAATCAGATAATCGATCTCTTCCGCCAGCGGTTTCGGGTGTAACTCTATCGGAACAGGCTCGGTGTCTGTCGTCCCAAGAATGACACGGTTTTGCCAGGGGATTACAAAGAGAACGCGCCCATCCTCGGTGCTC
>JAGNMT010000006.1 GCA_017991025.1 Verrucomicrobiales bacterium | reverse complement strand
GATATCAAGATCACCAATGGACGAAGGATGAGCATTGCGTAAACATGCCCGCGCATTTGCCGGATGGTCAACTGGCGCAAGCGAGTCGAAAGACCGCCCGCCGGGGACGGCAATCCACAGGGAATCCCGTCGACTCCGGTAACCAGATCACTTTACCAGATCCTATTTTCTTCTTCCGTTCTTAACCCTGCCAATCAAACCGGTGAATGCCATTGGCAGCATTTGAAGAGCCAGCAAAGCCGAAGGACGCTCGCTGACTTGATCATCCGGGCCATTATCCCACGAAGTAGCGACTTCGGGAGCATAGCCACGGGTGACGCGCCATTCGGGTTCAGCAAAACTGCGATCGGGATTGCCGGTCTCAGGAGTTGACACTTGATCGCCTTTAGGCAGGTCGGGGATTGAGACGGGCTCCTCAAGACTCCTGGCGAGCTTATCGAACAAGTCGGGCATGAGCCCTTCGAGTCCGAGAGGATGAAACCCGAAATAGGGAGCAAACAGCGCTTCAAAGTCAGCAAAGCGGAGAGCGCCTGAAAATAACGAATCCACGAGGGAATTAAAGAGCCCCGAATAGGCAAAAGGATTGAATCCTAAATTCTTCTCCAGTTCTCCCGCGATATCCCCGCTAAATGAAAGACCGTTCTCCGAGCCATCCCCCGCGAGATCCGGGAAGAGGGAAATGAGAGGCCCCGCCCCCCTGTCCGAGAAGGGTCGCTCGAGCGCCAATTCACCGATTTCCGCGCCGGAGGACAAATCAATCACCGGAAGCACGAAGATAACGTTGCGGAGAAAATACCTTTCGGAGAACGCGATCCGCGCCAGTTTATCGATGTCCATTTCGAGGTAATCGGGATCATCAAACACAAGGTAACCGTAGGGCTTCACGAGAATGCCGTTTCCGGGATAGTTGGTACTGATATACAAATTACCGGTCCCGAAGAGCGACGCAGGCGCTCCCAGAAAGTCCATTTCATTCGCCTCAAAGTATCCGTTCCCTGTGACATCCGATTCGAAAATCTGAAGCCGACCACCTTGATTCACGGTAAGCCAGAGGTTGCCCCCGCCCGTCGAAACCCGGTTGACCAGCATATTTCGTCCGCCGTTGAGAATGAGATCAATATTCCCCGTTCCGGCCGAGACCGAGTCGAAGGTAATGGTCCCGCCAAACTGCTCAAAGAAAATGGGGCCGGCCACCGAGCTGAGACTCGTCACGAAAACAGAGCCTTCCGCGTAATTATTCAGAGAATTCGCTCCCATTCCGGAAGCGGAGCTGATCGTCCTCCCGCTTGTTTCGATAGGGTTGGCCAGAGTGCCTACATCGGTAGCTGAGAGAAAATCGAGTGATTCCCCACGAACATCCACACCGGTGTCATCTCCCAACTCAAGAATCTGACCTCCTGCGATCGTAACCGAAGCGGTAGTCGCCGGGTTCAACCCGGTGAAAGTACTACTGCCGGCGATGATCTCGTTGATGCGAATAGTTCCAGCGGCATCAAGCGAGATACCATTCAATCCCGAGTCCGTCGTGGTAGACACGCTCTCAGCATCGATACCGTCCCCTGCGGAGACCGTGATGGAGCCGTCCAGGGTATCGACGTCCGTCAGTATGATCGTGTCGTGTTCGTTGAGATCGATGTTTCCGGCAAGCAAGGAATGGGCTTCCAGAGAATTGAGCCGGGTCTCCAGCGGCCGGACCCCTCCAATCGACCCGGGAGTATCGAGGAAGGCCCGATCACCGATCAGATCGATTCCGAGAGTTGAGGCACCTCCAAAGGAGTCGTCCAAGTCCTGGGGATCGACTTCTTCGATATTGCCTAGATCCGCGAGAATGATGATGTCGTTGTGCAACAGACCCACATCGATTCTATCGATCAGAATGTCACCAGAGGTCGCGTGCAGGGTCACATCAAAGGTGTTGGTCTGAGCGATATCATCCTTCGATTGCACGAAGAGCGCGGTGATCGTTCCGTCGGCGGTCAGATCGATTGAACCTGACTTTGAGACCAGGTGGTCGATCACAATCGAGTTATCTTCGGTGAAAATCACATTCCCGAACTCAAAGTTTTCAGCGTTGAGGCGGTCCACGTTGGTAAGGAGATCAAGTCGTCCGTAGGAAGACGCTTCGAGCAGGGCCGCGGCAATCTTCGCATTCGGAACGGACGGATCATTCGGAAGAAGGTGCCCCAATGCGTCCACCCGGCCAGACGTGCGCATTTGCCCATAGGCGATGAGCTCGGCGTTGTCTCCTCCGGTGGCTCCGGCGCGGACCACGCCGATGACGGCGTTGCCGCCTTTCGTAATCGTGCTGTTCAGCGGGTTGAACTCGCCCGAGGTGATCGAAATGTCACCGTCTTCGGAAAGGATAGATTCGAAGAGGGCACTGTCGCTCTCGGTGATGGTGATGTCCCCGACATTCAGAGATTCCACCACCATACGATTAACGGTCGTATTAATGGTGATATCGTTTTGCGCCGTGACATTCAGGTCACGACCGAAGAGTTTTGCCGGAAGCAGAGCGACGCCGTCACTCAGTGCCTCGTCCAATTGGGCAGAGATCGAGCCTCCGGCGACCAGGGTAATGTCCCGGTTGGGGGTCCGGACAGCCTGATGCACAATCTCTCCGCCCGCCGTCACCGTAATATCACCGAAGATCGTTTCGACACGGCGAAGACGGATGTCGTTCGCCTCATCGATGACGATGTCGGCGCGGGATTCCGATCCTGGCACGGATTTTTCCGTGGGGTTGCCTCCGGTGAGAGCCCGGGCGATGAGGTCCTGCACATCGGTGCGGAGATTGATCACCTCCATCAACGGATAGGCAGGGAAGCCACCTGCGAGAACCGTCAACTGCCGCGCGCTGACGCGACCCGTGCCCGCCCCATCGGAAGTAATGGTTCCGCCAAAAGTGAGTGCCCCGCCGAGATTAAGCCCTCCAGCTTCAAGGAGAACATCTCCTAGAGAGCCCGCGTTCACCCTATCGACGATGATGTTGCCACCGAACAACTGGCGTGTCCGGAGGGTGATCGTATTGCCCGCCGCGCTGGTCTTGGAAATCACTTCACCAGCGGTGATGTTTCCATCCGTGTTGATTTCAATGCGTCCGTTGAAACTCTCCACATGATTCAGGAAAAGCGGTGACAACTGTCCGCCGATGTTGGTCACGACGATATCTCCGGCGGCGGAAGTGTCCGCAGTCAGGGAATTGATATCGGAGACAAACGCTATTCCCCCTCCTGCTGAAGCGGTGAGATGATCTGCCCGGATATTAAAGTCGGGAAGAATGTCATTACTCGTGATCTCGTCTCCCGCCTCCAACTCGATGTCAAAACCTTTCGTTGCGTCGACTTTGATCAGCTCAATCGCCCCACCGGCATGAACCTCTATATTACCGGCGTCAGTGAGGAGCTCTGTCAGCAGGACATCGTCGGTTTCAAAAATGACGAGATTCTGCCCGGTCATCAATCCACTGCCGATGACCTTTCCGCGCAGGATCGTTTCCACACTGGTCCGCAAGAGGCTGGACTCTTTTGCAAGAGCCTCCAGCGTAAGACCCTCAATCCTGGCAGGCGAGTTAACCGTGATACTGCCGCCGAGGGCCTGGACGCTAACATTCTGCGCCGACCTAACGGATCCATTGAGAAGCAAATCCCCGTCCTGCAGGCCGCTGAAAAGAACAATGTTGGCGCCCGTTTGGAGGGTTTGCACCAGTCCCGTTGCCGAGACGGTGAGATTGCCGCTGTTATTGGCACCACCGGTTGAGGAGGCACCCTGTCCCGCCTTGAGCTGGATGAGGCCGTTGATGGCATTCGATCGCAGGGTCGCATCAACCGAGATGTCTCGGAAGGCGGTCGCGAGGAGGGTCGGAGCGATGATGGGCGACAATGTCGCACTGAAGAGGATTGATCCATTGCCGGCCCCTGCCCCGGTACTTTCATAGGTCTCAAACTGCAGCTTCGAGGTCGAACTGAGCGCTCCCGCTCCGCCGGGAACCCGGATCTCCGACGCTTTCACAATCAAACCCTGGCTAAAGGCATAGTTGAGGACTGTCGCTACTCCCGAATTGATGGACTCAGCACTGTCGCGGCCCACCACCACATTTGCGGCAACATTCGCCCCGGTCCTCGTCACCGAATCGAGGATCTGCTTGGTGACATTGAATGTATTCGCAGCAGTCGACGTGTCGCCGATACGCATCGCCCGATTGTCGGTCACATTCCGGAAAAAGACGTTCCCCGCAGTCGTGATGGAACCGCCCGCGAGCACCGCCAATTCGTCGGCATTGAATAAGATATCTCTGGCACCACCGGCAAACAGAGTCCCGTAGTTGATCTTGCTGCCTGCCGCGACCGTCAGTTCAATCCGACCGCTCGCCGTCCGCAACCCGTTCAGCTCGTCGATCCTGCTGATGTTCAGGTCTCCATCAGACGTAAGATTAATCCCTTCGGCTGAAGTGGCGAAAGTCTTGCGGGTCACCGCTGCGAGGTATTTCGCGTTGATCTTGACCGGATCAATATCATAGCCAATCGAATCGCGAGCCTTGATCAGGACGCGGCCCTGGCTCGCCTGGATGACCCCGGCTCCAAGACCGAGACTGCTGTTCAAGAGGCTCCCCGTCGGCACATCGATGCGCAAAAGGCCCGAACCATTTCCATCCGGTACCCCGGCGCTGGACACCCCCGGAGCAGTGAATTTCGTTCCCAAAGAACTATAAATGCCGGGCGTCCATGAGTCACCATAACCGGGGCCTTTGCCCAGGAGGAGATTGGCGCTCGCAAGAGGGTCCGCATTCTGGATCGTCAGGGTCAGGTTACTATTATTCCTCAGACTAAGCGTCTTCGTCACACTAAAACTGCGTTTGAGAAAGAGGTTAAGTCCATCGGCCTCCGCATTGCTGCGCATCTCAATCGTGCCTGCGGTGATAGTGGATCCTGTTCCAAGATCAATCCAGGGGGTGTTATCGTCGCCCCACACGACCGTCGCATTGCCTGCGTCGAGATCGACCGTCCTGATACCCGACATAGTGGCCTGCTCCCTTCCGTTGCTAATGGAACTCACGCTGTAGGAAATGCGTTCAGGAAAGGTTTGCTTAATGAGCAAATGGCCGGTTCCGGCGGCATCGGTGATGTTGATTCGTCCGATATTCCTCGGATCCATGCGCCCCAGAAGCGTGCTGGAGCCAGGAGTCGTATCAGCGTAGAAGCGCTGAGACTGATTGCCGAGGGTCACCGCATAGAAATTATCACCCTGCCCACCCTGAAGATTCAACGTGTTATTCGGAGCAAAGAAGAAGGTGTTAAAACGATCATCGCCGGGACCGGAGATCCACGTGTTGATCGTATTGGCACCATTCGAATCGGGAGCAAAAAAGATCGTATTGTTACCTGCTTTGGCACTCTGAACGAGACGACCGAGATTATAAGTCAGGTCCGCCGTGACCCCGGCGAAATTCACCGTATTTCCATTACCGGTAACAAAAAGCCGGTCGCGTCCGAAATTATCCACGAACACATAAGTATCACCACCCCCTCCCCCTGCAAGCAAGTCGGAACGCCCCCCGGATTCCAGTCGGTCTGCCGCCGAACCTCCGTAAATCAGCGTATTGCCCTGACCCGCAATCAGAGTCGTCGCGGCGGCCGTCGCTCCATTCAGAGTCGCCGTACCCGTTCCCCCTCGCAAAATACTGCCAGCGGCTGCACCGGCCGATAATACCGAATTCCCCGTTCCTCCGGTGAAATCAACAGTAGCGATGACAAGGGCTGAAGCATCAATGATGGATTGACCTCCGCCCGCGTAGCCGAGAACCCTTGTCACGTTGGTAAACACATCCGAGACATAATCCTGCCCTTGAAGGTTCGCCCGGATCCGGATACTCTCACCGCCGGCGCTGGTCCCCGCACTCTCCAGGGTGAAAATTTCATTGCGCGCAACGGTGTCTCCAAAAAGACGATTGGCAGCAAACTGGCCCATATTGAGGGTGAGGGTAGTCCCGGACAGGGTTCCCAACTGAATTCCAGGCTTTTCCGCGAAGAACGTAACCTTGAAAAGTTCCATCGAGAACGTTTTCTCGGCGATACGTTTGGTAATCGGACCCACGAACGGGATGGGAATGGTCAGATCCAGATAGAAGGTCAAGCCAATCGTCCCGGTCAGGGTCACATCAAAGAGGTTACCCATCTTCCCGTCGGCACCGGGCAGGTTCTTGAGGAAGTCGATCTGGGATTGTCGGAGTTTACCAAAGCCGATCGCATTGGTATCGCTGCCAGTGATACCGCCTACCAAACCACCAAATCCGGTGGCTTCGGTAGTAGTGCCCTTCGGAATGGTCACATCGTTCCAGTTGAAATCGAGATCCAGCTTGAAGAAGGCCTGGATCCCGGCCTCAAAGAGACCGAAATTAAGGCCCACTCCGACCGAAAAGGTAGCGGATACGCCGAAAGCTGGAGAGGGCGTCCCGTCCGTATTGAGCGTGCTCCAGTAGAATCCCTGCGTATCCCACCCGAACTTCAGATGGGCCTTGATGCTGATCTGGGCACCGACGGTTAAGACAAGAGGCGGAAATGCCGGGAGCGGGAAACTCCGGGTGTAAGCAATGCCCCCCTCGAGCTCAGGCAGCTCGAGGTAGCTCATATTCGCCTCCTCCCCGCGGAGAATCTTGTTGATGTTCTCAATCTTGAGGTAATCGAGGCGGAACCCTCCCCCGGTTATTCCGATGATGGGACTCTTCCGGCCACCCCTGTCATCGGTCCCGGTAAGACCATCATTGGCCGAGTCCTTGACTTTATTGATGAATTTGGCTTTCTTTCCCTCGGCCTGTGTCTTCGCGAAACCTTTGTCGCGGAACTTCTCAAAGCGCTCGCTGAACTTATTGGGGGTGGTCGCTTTCTCGGTGAGGGAATCCCTCATCCGTTTCGCGGTGGTGCGATCATCGGTGACGGGCTCCTTCAGGCTGTTGAATTGGCTCTCAGCCCGTTGCAGTTTCCGCTGATAAGCGTCGACCCTTCGAGTGATTACGTATTTCTGAATCCTCTCCCTCTCGATAGAAAGTTGAGTCTGTTTCGGTTTTTTAATCAAGTCGAGCTTGCTGTCAGTGACCAACTGCACCCGCGGCTTCGCCCAGAACGGCTTCGCCTGCGCAAGCCCGATGCCTTCACCAATGGCGCGGATCATATCATCAATGTTGGTGACCACCTTGGCGAATGCGACAAATTTGGTCCCGAGGATGTCGCCAAGAACGAGAGGGTTCGACATCCATTCGGTTCCCGGGACGGGCTTGATCAAAAAATCCAGGATGGGCCGTATCGGGGCGAGCCCCTCCGAAAACTTGATGAGCATCTCGAAGATGCTGCCGCGAAGGAATCCCTCGGCATCGACCGTGATGTTGGCAAAGGCATGCCCCTCCCCGTCGATCAGGGCGCGGTTGTTCCGGAACTCCGGTTGGGAGGCAAGGTCTTTCTGGAAATCGGTAGCGGTCCCTGCCGCGACAGCAGCGACAGCGGCATTATAGGTCGCCGTTGACGCATAGGTAAGCCGGTCGGACCCTTCTCCATAATGTCCCTGGTAAAAAAAGTCGGTCTGGATATCGGGGATACCCCCGTTTGCTCCGAAACTGGCTCCCGTTTTCCCCCCTTCCAGAAGCAAATGAATATCGGCATCACCGTGGGTGTCGAAGCTAAGAATTCCGTAGGGAAGATTTCCCAGGGAGACCCCGGGCGGCACGAGAGTATTCCGGTCGATGCCCAGCGTATTCAACTGCTGCATGTCCGGGACCGTGATCCGGCCATCATCAAGGATACCGCTGTCTCCCGTGTTCAGGTAAAAATCGAAGGTGCCATAGAATCCCGAGGCACCGCCCATGCCTGCCCCGGCATTGGTCGCCAGAGCCCCGCCTTGCACATCCATCGCATCGGAAACCTGCACATTGAGGAGGTGGAGAGTGCCTGACCGGGTTCCCTGTTCAAACACTTGCACTCCCGCCTGATTGATATTTCCGTCAAGAACAGCCTGGACGTCAATGGACATCACGGCCTCGTCGGGACCAACTCCATTGTCGACAGGATTATAGAGGTAGAACCCGTCGTCCAGATTCACGCCGAACCCGAGGTGGAGCGTGAAGGCAGTCCTCAGGTTAACCCCGCCCGTGGTGTTCACGGGATTGTTATTGGCATCGAGATATTGCGTCTGGTTGCTGATTTCCAAACCCACTTCTTCGGGAATCAGAATACGGTTAATGTTAGTCTCCGTGGCATTCCCATCCATCGCCTTGACGAGATCGAGTGAGAACTGAAGGCTCACCGCTCCGGAGGGACTTTTCTCAAACTCCTCGTTCGCCGGCGTCAGAGCATAGTTCCCCGCAGCAGCCGGATCCCAAACCGTTGCGGTTCCCCCGCTGCCGAGGGTTTCCACGGTGATCTGGCTGCGACTTGTGAGGTAACCGGCACCGCTCGGCCCGAGGGCGGTATAAAGTGCATCGAGAACCGCATTGATGGGCTTCAGCTTGTTATTGCGGAGCTGGTCACGCAGATCATTGGTGAAGTTGCTGCGCCAGCTTTCGATGAAAAGCGTGTAAGTCGGCAGATCCAGCCCGAGAAGGGGGATCTCGTTCCCTAGCGCCTGATCGATCGCAAACTGAAGGTTAAAGAGAGCGAGATCGAGCGCATCCCCCATGAGAAAGGGGTCTCGAAGAATATTCAACACATCGACCGGAGGGATATTCGCTCCCAGATTCGGCAATTCGTCGGCGGGCAGAAGTGGATTAGAAAAGAAGACGACCGGTGCCGGCACATTGGGGACATTGGATCCGACATTGAGGTCAAAGAGGCGATCCAGACCGGAACGACCGCCGTAACTGACCACCCGGATATTGACCGGATCAAAATCCGGCTGAGTCGCCATGAAGGTCGGGTCCGCCGCCTGAGCGGGACTCAGCTGCGAGGTATCCTTGGTAATGACCCGCTCTTCCCCGTCGTCGCCGGTGACAACGATGACCATCGGCAGGTAGGCCTGCGCCTGGCCATTCGGAGTAATCGTTGCCGAAGCCTCAAGACGCGTCGTCGCCGTATTGTAGGATTGATAGACCCGATTCAGATACGAGGTGAAACGGATATTTTCACCGGCGGTAAACCCGCTGACAAGATCATTATCCTGAACAAAGGTGACGCGCTCGTTGTCCGTGCCGCGTTGCACCGCGACGCGAAGATCGGCCAATTCGCCCGGCTGATCGGCAAAATCGACCCGCTCCATGCGCCAGGGACTTCCCCCTATTCCACTCTCACCGAGAGCAACGACCCGGTAGACGCCGTTTTGGTACCTCGTGTCCGTGCCCAGGGTTGGATCGGTAAGCTGGTTTTTGACGAGAACAAGGTCTCCCACCAGGAGACTCTTCACCCCGTCAATTCCACTCACTGTTTTACCCGAGGAGAGAAGGCTGCTGACCGCGTTGATTGACCCGTTACTATTTCCCGTGAGCGTGGCGCGGAACGCGCCGTTGGACGGCTCCGGCCCGACCGCGTAGGTGGCCGCGAGCTGGCTGGTCGTCGCCACTGCCACCGCGTAAGGCAAGCGGAAATCTCCACGTGGATCGATCGTAAAGACAGCCGGATCAATAAGCTTGGAGAAACTCACGGCATCTGTGCCCACCATGCCCACCTCTTTCGTCTGAAAGAAATCCCGACCGGCATAATTCGCGCCGCCCGTCACATGGACATACAACCCGTTGAGTTCCGCCGCGGTATCCGCACCGGTATCGCGAGCGAGAACCCAGACCGTCGTGCCATCACCGGCGGTCACGACGGTATAGACTCCGTTTTTCGCGGCATCGGCATCTACGACGACCCAACTGCCGTCAGCGACATCGAATCGCTCGTCCTCCTGATTGTTGACGAGCACTTTATCCCCGACACTCAGGGTGACACCGTCGACGATGAGAGCGCCAGCGCCGCTGGCCGTCAGTTGAGACCCGTTGTAGGTCCCCCCGAGATCGACCGTGGTTGCAGCCGCCACATTGAGCATGACCGGCGCGGTGTATCCGTCCTGCAGGGCCGACGCGTTATAGAGCTTGGCCGTATTAAACACATCATTGACCTCGGCCTCGCCGGTCTCATTGATTGCGACCATGCCGTTTGAAAGGCGAAGTCGCGCATTACCTACGGGAAGATCTCCGTTAAAACCAGCTCCGGCAAGATTGAAGGAAGTGTCAATCGTCGTCGCGCCATCAAGAACCGCACGCGGGGTTATCGCTGCCTTGTTACTAACTACTTCGATCCCGAGGCGAAGATCCAACTCCGCAAGGATATCCAAATCCACGTTCAAGGGGTTGGATTTCGAACTGGCGAGAGCATCGAGTCCGGCGAGGTAATTCTTCACGATATCAGGATCACCGGACCGGTTGCGCAGCTGGATCAAATCGACAAAGAGTGGCAGCGCCAGTGAAAAAGTCTTAACAAAGGGCAGGCTGATCTCAATACTCGCGAACTCCAGGTTATTGCTGTCCAGAGCAGACTGCCCGGCCGTGTAAGTCTTCGCGAGGCTGACTGACACTCCGGCGAGGTCCACCTGCAGCGTGTTGGCAATGGTCTGCCGCAAGTCCTGAAGCGTCCGCGGAGGCGCTTCAACCAACTGGGCAATCGCCGCTTCGAACTCGCGCCCGAAGTCAAACGCATCGACGAGCCCCCCTTTAACAAAGAGAAGATTCGTCGCGTAAGCATTCACTGCCGCCCCGGAACCGTCCGGGTCGATCTTCATTTGGTCGCTGATGAACTCGGCACTTCGCAACAAGCCTTGAAAGACATCGTCAAAAGTGAGCCTGGAAAGCTTTTCCATGCCCGCAGTGTGGAAGTAGGTAACATGAGCCTCCGGCAGCGCACCAAAATCGTTGATCCTGCTCAGATAGCCCGGCACCGTCGTGAGAGATCCGGTAGGGACGTGCTTAATGGTAATCGTGGCATCGAGTCCAAACGCCAATCCCGTGACGGCATCGCCGGTGAAACTGAGATCCTCAAGTACCAGCGTGACAAAGGTCGTCGGATCGACGGCGAAGGTCGCGACACTTTCCATCTGGTCGGAGGAAACCAGGGCATTGAGTCGGTTGAGGGTGAATCGCGTCAGGCCACCTTCGGAGAGGAGAACAGATGATTTCGCCTTAAGGTCGAGCGTCCCGTCTCCCGCCTCAAACTCCGCAAACCCGAAATTGCCAATCGCCGTGACGGGCTGTGCTGTCACGGTGGCGGTGCCGGTGAGTGTCACGTTGTCGAGGTAGACGTCACCACCCCTCCATCCGGCGCGTTGCTCGTCCGTGGAGAATCCCAACTGAGTGATCGCCCCGTTATTTACGACAGAGCCGTCCGCAAGAACCCGCAGGGTCACGACCTCGTCGAGGCTGCCGCTGGCGACGGCAAGTGAGCGAATCGCGACCTTGGTTCCGTCCTCCGACATCACGGCACGAAGGAAGGTCGAAAGGGGGGGCGTCGCCGTACCAATGACGACGGAAGCGGCGCTGATCGCGGTATTGAAATTCGCAATCAAATCGGCGAGCGAAGCCCCGGCCACTCCCGCCGGAATCGTCACGGTGGTGTAGTTGCTTCCATTCACCGAAATGAGGAGAACGGCAGGCGAAGTCAGGCGGAAAGGATCCGTTCCCGAAAGGGTGCCCGAGAGCGCCGTGAGCGGCACGGAGCCGCCCGCTACTGCCGAGGTGATTTCGGCAATACCAAGGTCAAAAGAAGCTCCGTTGATAGCGGGGGCCCGATAAGTGGCAAACACCTCGATCGACCAGTTCTCGCTGGCGTAGGTTCCCGTCGAAGGGAAAAGCGTGGGATTCAGCTTGAAGGCGATTTCCCCGGCACCGCCGGCAAAGGCGATGATTTTGGTGCCGTCGTATACCGTGCTGAGAGCTTCACTCTGCTCGATGGCAAAGTTGAGATCCGCGATGAGATCATCGATCGAGGTATTGTCCTGAGTCTCATCCGCATTCAGGAAAACAGTCCCGACACTTCCGTCAAATAACGACACTTCAAAAATGACATGACGATCCAGTGTAAAAGCGGAAGGAGTAGCGCTCGCAAGGACTTCAGCTTCGACGGTGGTTAAGGCAGTCACACCGGCAGGAAGCTTCAACACATCCACGGCGGAGTTGACGGTCACGGCTGGACTTGCCACCTCGGGACGAACCCGTATCTGAAGGACGCGATTATCCGGGAGAGTTGCCGGAACCGTTCGGAAGATCATCACCTGCGAGCCCTCCTCCGCAACGCCCTCAAGACTCACTGTGAGGCGACCCGTCAGAGCGGGAGTGTCGGTAATGGCCGCAGTCAGCTGATCGACAAAATCCTGAGTTTCGAGATTCGCCGCCGCATCGTCCATGAGGACGAGAAGATCATGCTCAACCCCGTCCTCCAGAACGACGGTAAAAACGGCATCACTCGTCAATTGCCCGTTCCAGTCATAAATCGTTACCGGAATCCGAACTTCAAGCACTTCACCTGTGGTCACCGCTGGCTTGAGACTGAACTGGAAATGGAACTCGGAATTCGTCGTCCGCTCCACCTCAACCCGGCTGGTGGTCGTAAGTTTGGTGATTTCGCCGTAGCTACTCGCCAGTTTGACCTGAACCCCTTCGTCCTTGGGGATGGTGGCGGGATCATCCGCGAGAGGGGCCGGGGTGTAGTTAAAGTTGACCGGGAAATTAAAGGTCAAGGTGTTAGTATCAAACGACGGGGCAACCCCTCCCAACCCGTTGATCGTTTTAATCCGTTCGGCAAATTCCTGAACCGTGTCAAAATTAGGTGAAACGACTTGGTCGCTCCCCACAAAGGCGATGGCATTCGTCGCCGTAAAGCCCAGTTGCGACAATCCTGCCGATTGTGCGGTGAGGGAGAAACTACTGATTTTTCCGGTCTCCGATCCCGGATTCCGGGTAAAAAATTGCAGCGCAACCTGACTGGTGGACTCGTCCTGAGAACCACGGATGTCGATGCCGGTGGAGGAGACGCTGTCGAGGAGAGGTTCCAAACCGATCAGGGCACCTGATCGGTAAAGGTAGGTCGATTTAGTAAGGGCGCTCCGAATGTCTTCCACGAGATCACTCACCGAAGCATTCGCGCCCCCGCCGAGGAGACTCGAAGTCAGGTTCCCCGGAAGGTAAACACGATACGTATCAGTAAGGCTTCCATTGACCTTGAACTCGAGATATTGGGAAGTCAGTGCACTGGTCGAGACCTTCAGGAAAGCGGGGGCGGTCCCTCCGAGCTGGAGCGAATGGACATCCCCTCCCCCAAAAATCCGGATCCCGTTGCCAAAGCTTTTCACATTGACCCCTGAACCGGTCGCTGAATTGTAAAGGCCTTCCGCTTCAATCGCACTCTGAATTTTCCCCGCCAGCGTATCCAGGCTGGTGTAGTCAGAGAGCGGAATCGAAATCGTAACCTGCACGGCCCCGTTGACCGCGAGTGTGAGGGTCCGCACCGTCGTCTTGAAGTCCGCGAAGTTCACCGCAGACGAAGAATCGAAAACGATGCCCGGCAATTGCATCTCCGTTGCCGCGTTCAGAGCCCCCCCGAACGCCGTCGTGGAGTTGTTCGCGAGGGCGAGCTGCTGGAGCGGATTAAAACCGAGGTCTATCTTGCCGACCGTCCCCGCAGGGAACTGGGTCAAGACAAATTCCGTGCCTTCGGCGGCAAACAGTTCGAGGCGGGGAGAGTTCGTCTCGCGAACCCGTGCGTGGACGCCTGTGGGCAAGACCAAATTCAAGGCGGCCGCAACTTTTCCCAGGGTATTACGTCCCGGATCCGTCGCGAGCGCGACCGTGGTCCAGGCACCTCCGTTGACGGAGATCATGAAGCTCGTGCTGCCGGTGAAATCGAGCGGATCCTGGTGGAGGGTGCCGCCCGCATTGCTCCACGTCGCCGGAGCATTCCTCGCCGCGAGGACCTGCTCGACATTCTGCAGTTGCGCCAGAAACGCGCTCTGAAAGGCCTCTCCGAAGTCGTAGGCGTCGCCGGTGGTTAGATTGAGGAATGGAACGCTATCGCGATAAAGACCACTCGCCTGCAAAGCGGAAGCCCATCCGGTAACCCCTCCGGCCATATTCAGGATGTCCTGGTTGGTCAGACGCGCAAAGGAAGCCAACGTTCCGTCCGTCCTCACGAGTGGCGCGCTGCTGTCGAATAGATTGCTGTCGCGAAAGGTGATCGTTCCGGTGACTCCGTTGAGACCGCCGATGTAACTGGTAGCGAGAGAATCATCATCCACTTCGACCTGAAGGCTCAAGGACGCCGTATTTTGGCTGCCCAGAGTCGGCGCAGTGAACTGATAGGCATCACTCCAGTTCCCGGCCGTCTGAAAGGCCTTCAGTTCCGTGAGATCGATGCGGTCGTCTCCCCCCGCTCCGGAGGTGAAATCGAACTCACCGGTGACATTAAGATCGAAAACCGAAGCACTCGAGAAGGCCCCGACGCCGGAGCCAGCTTCTCGCATCCCGAGGATGCCCACCTGCACGCCGAATGGCGGGATAATATTGGTCGTCGAGGTATGCAATGAACTGGCATTGATCGTGAACCTCTCACTGCCGGCAACGTCAGTAAGATCGAGCCAGAATTTCCCATCGCCCAAGCCAGCCAGTTTTTCCGTGTTATTAGCGCCGGTGCCCATCGAAACAAGGTCGGCCATGATCCGGAAGGTGAGGTTCCGGCTCCTGGTCAGGTCGACTTCGGTTCCCTCCTCGACCTTGAGATTCAATTCCTCCTCGGCTTCGCCCAGGCGAAGATCGACCTGACCAGTCGATTGCCCCTGATCGAGATTGATCAGAAGATTCAACCTTGCAAGAGCCGAATGATTCGTGCTCATAGAAGTCGAATCATCGGTTACGGTGCCAGAGAGACCAAAATCAGTAAGCGAAGTCTGAATCACCAAGGCAAGACCCGTCGAGGTAGGGTTCGCTCCATTCAGATAGTTAGTGATACTCGCCTGACCTGCCGCAAATTTGAAAAAATCTCCTATCCTCCCCCCCGCCACATCGCCAAGAGACTGATCGATTAGGGGGACAAGCGTACCGTCGAAGGACCGGTTCAGGGAATCACCGAGATTCCCCATTTGATTGAGGGTCTCCACGATCTGAGTGCCGATCTTATTTTGAACCTGTGTATCTCCACCCGTTGCGGCATTATCGTAGAGGTTCGCGGAGAGCAGGAGCCGTTGCTCCATCTGCTCGACATCGAAGTTGGGACGCCCGGGCCTCCGTGGTTTTCCCTTTGAGATGGAGTGGGGTGAGGTTGATTTCCGGCTCATAGGTGGCCCCAAGCTTAAGAGCCCCTGTAAAAATTGACACCAAAAAGATTGATTAAATCTACTGAAATTATGATATTAACCTCAGAGTCGCGTCCACTTTTACGTTCAAACGAACGCGATAGCCCCCCGACGAATCTCCATCGATCAGACGCTTAGTCCGCCGCTCCCGTTGCCTGGGCATACTGCTGAATCCCTCTTAAAATATCGGTGATAAAGATCCCGATAGTGAGGAGACTGCCAATATGCTCGGCCTTGGTGAAATGAATTTGATCACCCACCTTGATTACTTTCTCACTGTCACCAACGCGCCGAGTCAGGTTCAGAGAACTGCCCCCGACGCTATTTGTCTCGGGCGATTGCACAATCTGCACCGAGCGGATCTTTACGGTTCGCTTCGCGCCGTCTTCTGATTCCTCTTCGGTCAGGATCCCGTCTTTTGCCATGAGGGCCTTTGTCACCTCCATGAGACTGAGAATGTGGGGCGTCACTTCGCAGGTGACATTGTATTTCTCCGCGAGCACTTCAAACTTCTTTGAGATCTCAGTCTGGAGAAACTCAGCCCGGTTGGTCGTCGCGATCTTCTGGAGTTCAACCTGATCCCGGCTGCCGGAGGCTTTAAAATCACAAAGGGCACAAATCGTCCGTGCATCTTCGAGCACAGGCATGACGAGGGCAAGGCCATCGGCGAGACTGTTGCGAAGGAGCCACTGCTCGGAGGCAAATTTTGCCTTTTCAAACTCCATTCTTGCGGGCTGGCGCGGCATCACCTGGAGCTGCTGCGAGAACTCGTCATAGTCAGACTCATTGAGTTGCCGGGAACCGGCAAGCGTGAAACAAACCATGTCATAGTTCTTCTGAAGCACGTCCAAATAGCGGGTCGCCATCTCCTCAAGACTGATTTTGGTTTGCTCGGGAACTGCAGGTTCGGTGGAATTGGCCATAAGTTGGGGTGAGATTAAAAAGGAGAAAGAGCGCTATTACCGGCGTTTAGAGAATTCGGTTTACTGCTTCTCAAAGAGATTTCGCATCCCCTTCTGCTTCACCGGCGTGGCGATGATAGCCGACGGAGCTGCGTCGCTTGCTTCAACTAATTCGTCTTCAACGACCGGTGAGGCAGTTACCGGCTCAGCCACAGCGACCGGCGAAGCAACCAGCGCGGTTCGGGTGAGCGCCTTGCCCTCGACCGTGGCGCTTCCTTTCTTGGTCTTCACAAACAGATTGTTGAAAGCGGACTCCAGAGGATTTTGCCCGTCTCCCGAATTGGGTTCAGGTTTGCGCACTTCCACCTTGGTATTTTCGACAACAACCACTTCGCTCCGTATCGGCCTGACTCCAGTAGTCGCCTCTGCCGGATCGAGTTGCGTGGCACCGGAAACCGCAATGTGGTAACGCGAGAGAAGCGTCCCGTTCGCTTCCCAAAGATCGGCGAGTGACTTTTGCAGATCCGCGGCGGCGGCATACTGCCGGAGCCTCGTCTCACTGATATCCCGCTCTACTTTCAAGACCGCCGATTCGGAAATGGCCCCTTTTTCGAGACCCTCCCGGGATTTCTCCAGATTCTCCATTTCCAGACGAGTCGAGAGCCGCGCTGCCATCAATCTCTTCTCGTGAGTCTGAACTGCCGTAATGTTCTGATTGATGAGAATATGAGTGCGGAGCTCTTCCTGTTTCAACTTCAGCAGGGCTTGCTGTTGCTGATGCTCAGTCTCCGCATAGAGCGCTTTTTTTTCTGTATTCCCCAAAGGCATACTCACGACGAGACCGATGCCGTAATCGGTCCCCTGACCTTCGCCAGTGTTGGAAAACGCTTTACCCCAGCTACCGGCGAGCCCGGTGTAGCCTATCGTCCCTTCGATATCGACGCGAGGCAGCATTTGATTTTCCCGATACTTCAAAACAATGCCGAGCTTTTCAACCGTCTCCGCAGCCATGAGATACTCGGGACGGTTCTTAATTGCCTGACAGACGAGAAGCCGGGGATCCAGCGTGGGCCTGAGGCCGCTCGGTGCATTGACAGGCAAATACACGGGATAGTTCCCGAAATCGAACTCCTGTTGCAAGAGAAGCAGTAAATCCCCGTTCTTGGTCAATAACGTTTGCCGGGCGAGGAGGAAATGCTCGTAACTTTCGGAAAGAGCGCTTCGTATCAAGGCCGCGTCACTCTCCGTGGCGGCCCCGCGCTCCAATTGATCGCCCTTTTCCTCTACCATCCGACGGAGAACCTCCACTTCGAAACGCTTTACCTTGGCATCCTCGTAGGCAAGGAAAACGTCATAATAAGCAGCTACGACCCCTTTTACAGTTGCCGTCAGTTTTTGGCGGAACACTTGATCCGCGATCGCTTTATCACGCTGACTGACCCTGATCTGGGATTCATTGACACACCGCCCGAAATCCTGAAGCAAGGGCTGGAGAAAAGTGATACCGGTGAAGGTCCTGTATTCCGGATTAAACAGGGCGACAGTCGGATCACGTGTCAGGTCGTTGGTGTAGCGATTAGCCCGCACCCCGATATCGTACTCAGTTCCAGTGCGTAACTTGCCTACAATGCCCGACTTGGCTTCGACGTTGTCTTCCTGGAAAATACGATTTTGCGCGATGAGATTTCCATTAAGAAAACGATTCCCTCCCGTGCTCACGAACTCCTGGCTGGTTTGCGGGGTCGCGAGCGTATCGTAACGAAACCGGTTCTCGAACGCAGGATCAAATTCCGCCGTTGCCTGTAGCGTATGATCAGCCTCGACCTGGGGAGCAATCGACTCAATCTTGATATCAAGATTGGATCGGAGCGCATGGGCAATCGCCTGATTTAACGTAAGATAAGACTCTCGTCCTTCGCCGGAGATACGAAGATCGTAGACAGGCGCCTCAATTTCGGCAGCGGACACGTCCGCGAACGAGAAAAGCACCACCGTCAGCCACATAAATGAGCTGCCAACAAGCTTGTACTCCCGATTAAATGCCATACATTTCCTTCGCCCAAATATTTACTTCCATTAAATTTCTAGACGTTATCAAAATTTAAGCAACACCTTTTTCCAAATGCAGTCACCCAGGAACGAAAACACAGTAAATAACTCTGCGAAAAGATTCTGCCATACCTTGCCTGGTGAAAATCAAGAGTCACCGCGCCTCCCCGTCACCGCGACTCTGAGCGGGTAAAACTGAGATGCTCCTCCAGCCACGTGTCCATTTTCAACACTGCCTCCCGCTGTTGGGCCCCCAGGGTTTCCGCCGTCCGCTGAGCTTTACGACAGGCGGAACAGGCGTAGCCAACATATCCCGGAGTATGCCACTGCACAGCTCGGCGAACCCGTCTCTTTGCAAAAGGACGGAGAAAACGCCGGAACAATTCGTCCTCAAGACACAAATAGAAACGGGCGCTCCCCGGTTCCCCCTGCCGGGCTGACCGCCCTACGAGTTGACGATCAATTCGCGGCGAAAGATTGTGCTCAACAACAATGACGTGCAGACCGCCGCGGGCCTGAACCTCAGAAGGAAGCTTGATGTCCGTTCCGCGTCCGGCCATGTTCGTGGCAATGGTGATGCGCCCGGCTTCACCGGCGTGACTGATGATTTCCGCTTCTTCTTTATGACGGACCGCATTGAGCACCGAGTGGGTCAACCCCTCCACCGTGAGCAGACCGGAAAGTAATTCACTGGCCTCGACCGTTCGTGTGCCGACGAGGACCGGTCGCCCGGCAGCATGCTTTTCCCGTATCTCACTCACTACCGCTGCATACTTTTCGGCAAGCGTTGAGAAGACGAGAGGCTTTTCAATGGTCCTGTCAACCGGGCGGTGTGTCGGAATGCAGACCACGGCGAGGCGATAGATCCGCCACAATTCATGGGCCGATTCGCGGGCCGTTCCCGACACCCCTGAGATCCTCGCAAAGGACCGGAAGAAACGCTGAAAGCTCATGCTCGCAAGCGTCTCCGCAGGATCCGTTACCTCAAGTCCCTCTTTGGCCTCGATCGCCTGATGCAGGCCCTGTTTCCAGGTCCGCCCGGGGAGAATGCGGCCGGTGAACTCATCCACAATCTCGACTCCGTCTTCCGTAACAACGTAATGTTTGTCGCGTTCAAAAAAGCACTCCGCAACGAGTGCCTGCCGAACCAGCTCATTCCGGCGGTCAAGGGAGCGCCAAGTCGGCGGGAGACGGTGACTATGCCTCCCAATGGCCGATTTACCCTCATTCTTCAGTGTGATTTCACTGTGTTTATAGTCGATCAGGTAGTCGATGCCGGCCCTTAAAGAACCCGCCAGATCGCAGGCGATACGGCAACATTGAGCAAATGAATCTCCGGGAAGCGTCTGACTGATGATGAGCGGCGTGACGGCCTCATCGATCAAGATATTATCGGCTTCGTCGATGATGACCGAGTGAATACCCCGCATCACAAGTCTTCCACGATTCGAACCGCCTGTCGGCGAGAGATAACGGATAAGTCGCCGCTGCGGGGACTGGTCGGCACCGAGTTTAAGGCGGTCGCGGAGAAAATCGGCGAGCAGTTCCTGACTCGTTGAATAAACGACAGGCTTTTGGTATTGGGCAGGACGCTCTTCCTGTTTCATTTCCCCGACGACATAGCCGGCATCGAGACCGCAATATCGATAAAAGTCACCGAGAGTCTCGGCGTCACGTTTCGCGAGGTAGTCATTCGACGTGATGATGTGGCAGGGCTGCCCCCGCCAACCTGCGAGAACGCCCGCCATCCCAATCGTCAGGGTTTTCCCCTCCCCCGTCGCCATCTCCGCAAAAAGCCCCTCTCCAATCGCAAGGACTCCCATGAACTGCTCCGGGTAGGGAGTGAGCCCGAGGACGTCCCGGGCGGCCCGTGCCACGCAGGCGAGCGACTCCGTCGTTAGTTTGCGGCTGATTTCCCCCCGCCGAACCCGGCGATGAGTCTCCCTGATCTTTTCTCTGAAGTCCGCTTCCTCCAGCCCCGCAATTGACCTTTCGTAATGCCTCAATGCAGCCCGGGCCCCGCGATGCAGGCGACGGAGTAATCCGGGGCGACGGTGCCACGTGCCCGCAATACAATCCGCAATCTTATCCACCCCGACGGCCACCTTCCGCGGCTCCCTCGCCGAAGCACCGTAAAACCGCTGGCTAGGCGTGATAACGACCGGAGTGACAGTGCCAGGCGTGATCATTTTCCCGCCCTCCCCTGGAATAGTTGTCGCACCATCCGCATCCACTGATCTTTGAGAGGCTCCGAAGGGAGCAGAAATCGGATCTGCCCGGTCAGAGAAGCATGCATGGTGACATTCCTGATGTCAGGCGGGAGTCGGGATCTTACGAGGTAGAAATTCTCGGCCGTCTTCGTTCCGGTCTGATCTCCTTTTTTTAACTGAATCTCGCCACCGGCGAGCCAACCCAGTGCCGCCGTCGGAAGCTCTTCCTGCCCTCCGGGCACGACGCTTTGCTCAACCACCTCGAGAACGTGATCCGCCTGTCCCTGCAACCTGACTTCGGATTTCACCAATTGACCGTTGAAGAGATTACCCGACTCTTTCTGCGGAACGGCTGAGAGAAAAATAAACCGGGTCGGGTCGATGACACGCCCCACCTCCGTACCCCGTGGAGACCAGGTCCCGCGAAGTTCGCGACTCCGGGGAACCGTCCAAATCCCGGCGATCGGCGAACGGATCAGCAGATCTTCCCGTTGCTTTGCCAACTCATTCAGGAAAAGCCGTCCGGCCTCCGCCTGCTGAAGCAGGGGCCCGACGATGGTGCTGAATCCGCTCTGCCTGGCCTCTTCGATTTGAGTCGCCATTTGCTCGAGCCGTGACTGCGCACTTTCGATATCCTGATCCAGTTCCGGATTCACGAGGCGAATCAAAGGCGTGCCTTTTTCAACCAACCGGGTCGTCGGGACAAGGACCTCCTCCACAAATCCCGAGGCATTTCCATACACCACTTCCTCCGTCTCCGCTTTCAACATTCCCGCTGCACGAAAGCTTCTCGGCAGCGGCACGAACCCGACGACGGTGATCAGGCTGATTAGAAGCATGCCGGTCACGGTGAGCGCCCGCGGGCGAACCCGCGCAAGACTGCTGCTTGTTAGCAAATACTTCACGAAGCTGACCAGAGGAGCGACAAAATAGAGAATCACGCAAAAACAGGCGATCGCGACGCCAACCCCTAAGAAGCCCTGAGCCACGTGATAGGTAATAAAGACCAGCAGCAAGATCCGGTAAATAAAGGCAGCAATCCCGTAGACGGTCAGCCAGAAGGCCTCAGGATCACTGTCCGCAGGACTGAAAGAGGCACGCACTCCCAGCAGATAGCGCTCCGCAAGATGTTTCAACTGACGCGTTGCCCGCTGATAAAGATTCGGCAGATCGAAGAGGTCGCTGAAGAGGTAATAACCATCAAAACGCAACAGCGGATTGGCATTGAACAAGACCGTCGAAACCGATGCGATAAACATCACGTTATAGGCAAGTCGACTGACCAGAGGGTCGCTCGTCGAAACCCAAGTGAAGAGCGCGACAGAAGCGACAAAGAACTCGGCTCCCATTCCCGCCCCATCGACGGCCACGCGTTTCCATCGTTCCCGGAACGACCAACTCGAGGTGGCATCCACATAGGGCAGCGGGGTAAAAAGCATCAGCATGACACCTGCCGTGTGAACCTCACCCCCGAAGTGCTTGCACATGACGCCGTGCCCAAGCTCGTGAATTAACTTGATGAAAACGGTGCAGAGATAGAGGTAGAAAAGATTTTTCGGGGCAAGCACGCCGGCGCTTTGATCGGCGAGGGCATCGAGGTGTCCTGTCGCGGTCCACACTCCCACCCCCACTACCCCGAGCCAGACCAAAAACCCGAGGGGGTTAAGAAAAAGGCGCATCAAAGGGCGAATCAGATCGAGAAAGCGATTCGGATCGAAAAGGGGAATGTTTAAAAACAGAAAGTTCACCATTTGTCCACGGACTTTGCGTGACTTCGCTTTGCGTTGTCGCTCGAAGAGCTGCCGACTGTCGGGGGCGAGCTGGGACTGCAACAGGTTGGCCCGGTGCAGTTGCGAGAGGACCTGAATCACCTCCTCCTGACCGGGCGCATCATCCGGGTGGAGGGCCAGGCAGTCCCGCCAGACTTCATCGACGGTCCGGTTCCCCCTCAGCCGCCCGACGAAGGAGTAAGCTGCCGGGGAAATGCGGTAGAATTCATTATTAAGCGGATCGCGAAGCAAATACCAGCGCTGCCCCCGAAAAACCTGCTTCCTCACCTCCACCGCAGGGTTCAGACGCACCCGTTCCGGCGCCACCCGGTGCCACGAATCACTAAACATTTGCTTTCGTTCCGCCATGACTTTCAGAACCAGAATTTCATTCGCAGATAATCAATCGCCCGATGGGTGAAGATCCAGAGTAGACTGCGCTCCCCGCAATCGATTTTGACGACACCGGTCATCCCCGGGCGCCACCAGTCCCCCGCCTCGCCTCGAAAAGCAGTCCTGACAATAAGCATGTTGCCCGCCTCCTCCGCCACTGCGATCGGTTCGATCTCGGTAACCTCGATTGGAAATTTTAAATCCGGACGACTCGCAAAAGCCGCTTCGCCTGATGAGCCCGGGGCAACCCGGAGAACATCCCGTTCAAGAACTCGCAATTCGGCGAACATACCATCAAGTTTACTGAGCTTCAGGAGCGCCTCGCCTCTTGAGACCGGAGAGCCGATGCGCTCCCTGAGGTCACCCTCAATAACGAAGCTGTCTATCGGTGCCGTCACAGATGAAATGCCCAGATTGAACTGCACCTTTTTCAGTTCGGACTTTGACTCTTCGGCCTTGGAAATGGCGATATGCATTTCCGCCGGCGTCGCCTCGGATCGGGCAAGTTGCGCTTCTGCGAGATACCGTTGCACCGTCGCCGCCAGTTCCGCCGCGTGAAGTCTCAGTTCCGCCGTATTCATCTCAACGAGCAGGTCGCCCCTTTTCACCGCATCCCCGGTCCTGACATTCACTTTTTCAATATAGCCCTCGAAAGGCGCGGGCAGGTGATAGACCTCTTCCGGCTGAAGAACAAATCCGGCCTCAACCCGATATGGCCACGGGTAAAAAATCAGAAACGCAAGAAGCCCGAGCGCGGTGAGAGCTCCGACTTTAATCCAAGTGTGCTCAACCCCAAAGACTTTCGCGAAAGCACGATGCACCCCCGAGGCAAGACGGGCGCCAAACCAGCGATCCCGCTGACGCAAATCATCCAACCTCCTCACGACGAGGTCACAGGTCAACCTCAGTGAATTCAGATCGGACTCGGTAAATGGCTCCACCCGTTCGAGAGTAACCGCCGCTATCGGCTCATCCCCTTTTCGAAGGGGAATAGAGGCAAGATTCTTTACCCCCGCCTTTCGGGCATAACTCTCGTGATCCCGCTCGATAGATCGCGAGGTATCGCCGCCCGGCCAGACGATCTCGTCATTCTGATCCAGGCATTCCTCCATCGCTGCGGCAAGCAACTGCGATACCTCCATCTTCCGATCAATTTTCTCAGCATGATTCGTCGCCCGCAATCGCACATAGGAACCTTTCTCCCACCCGAGAGAAACCCGGTCGGCGGAATACCTCGCCGCAAGTTCGTTGCAGAGCAACATGGCCGAGGCAAGGAATCGATTCTCATCGTTCAGAAGCAAACTGAGGGTGACCGCTGTCGCCATCGGCTCCTCTTCGTGGTTGTGCGAAATGCCGGAACTCTCCTTTCCCATGGAAAGATCCGCCCCGTATATCAAGGGCGTATCTGCCATAAGCCTGATCATCCGGTCAGAAGGATGAAAAAAATCTTCACTCCCATAACGGAGAAAAACGGCGACGCATTGCCCTGTCTCATCTTCGAGCCGCAAAGGGAGCGCCGCACCCCGAATCCCTTCGTTCAACCCGCTGACACTGAGAACTCCGGGCGCTTTGCTTGCGTCGGAAGCCAGTTCAAAGAGGCTTTCCCGGTGGCCCGCGAGCCGCTGTCTGGTCTCCTCGGCATTCGGCCAGACCGAAAACGGAGTCCACCTCAGATTCCCCTCGGGATCAGGCGCCTGCACCAGAACCATGCCACTCGCGGCTTCAATCTGGCGGCAGTAGACCCGCATCACCTCGCCCCAGAAGTCGGACTCCGGCCCTTCAAAACGCCAGAGCCGCTCCAGCTCGATTTGTGATTTAGATTTTGGAAGAGGCATGTGATCAATTTCGCGAGACGTTAGCCCGCTTGCGATAATTCCGGGACGGGAAAATGTCTCGAATTAAACTGTATTTCTTTTGCGAGTGTGAGCACATTACCAATCATGCATCCGCCCATTCGTTATCAAGCCCTTTTCGGAGTTATCAGCTTCGCCTTCTGCGCACTTCCCGCAGCGCTGTTTTCGGCCGATGAGTCAAAAGTCGTTTTCGAAAACAGTCTCGGTCAAAAATTTGTGACGGTCGACGGCACCACCGCTTTGTTTTGCATCTGGGAAACGCGAATCAAAGATTACGCGGTCTTTACCAGCGACAGTGATCGAAAGCGGGAGTCTTCCGGCTTCGGTCAGGGTTCAACCCATCCTGCGGTGATGATTTCCTGGGAGGACGCGGCGCTCTTTTGCAGCTGGTTAACCAAACGGGAAGTCGCGAGCGGAGAGCTTCCCGTCGGCGCTGTCTATCGACTCCCAACCTCTGAAGAATGGAGCCTCGCAGTGGGTCTTGCCGGGAAGACCAAAGACTCGCTACAATTCAGCGAAGGTCCCTCTCAGGTCGATTTCCCGTGGGGCGGAGCATGGCCACCGGCCGAAGGAGCGGGAAACTACCACTCCGATGTGGGAGCCGATTCCTACGAAAACACCTCTCCCGCAGGTAGCTTTGCCCCCAATCGCTTCGGGATCTACGACCTCGGGGGCAATGCCTGGGAGTGGTGTCAGGACTCTTACAAAAATTCGATCGACTTCCGGGTTCTCAGAGGCGCTTCCTGGCGAATGCGCTCGCCCGGCGATCTCCTCAGTTCGATTGAGATCGGAAATGTCAGCCATATCCGCCTCTCCACCTACGGTTTTCGTGTCGTTCTCGACGTGCCTGCGGGCGCGACGTTAAAAGGGCTTCGCACTGTTGCCCCCGCTGCCGAGAAGAGCTCTAAACCATAGAGCGGTGAACACTCCGCTCTTAAGGAGAAAGCCTGATCGAATTAACCTTGATGTATCACTCACTTTGCTGGCGCTGGATCGTTCTCCAAATCACGATTCCCGGCGGCTTTCTCTACCCGGTTTTTTCCCAGACCCCCGAGTCCGCCATTGCCGGGCTTAACCAACCTCAAGTCAATCTCTCAATCCTCCTCGACACCTCTGCCGAAATGGGCTTCCTCGTTCCGCAGGTCAGGAAGGAGGTTCGAATCCTCAATGACCAACTCACCGCTGCGGGACGACCTCCGGTGACCCTTCGCGAGATCGAAGGTGCCTCGGTGGATCGGGAGGGCTCCACCTCTCTGGGCGCTAGAAAAAATATCATCTACCCGCTGAAAGAGCTCTTCACTCAGGCGGACACGGTCTACTGGATCACCTCATTGAAGGGCGAACAGAGCCCGCAGGGGATGTTTGCGATCGAAGAAATGCTCGGGGAAAAGATCGAGGGCAGACCGAAGCGCGAGTTGATCATCCGGAACATCTGGCAGGATCAGTTGCAGGCAGGCGACACCTGGGTAACCCGTCCGCCCGCGCCTGAAGCCGATCCTCTCGATCTCCGAAACCGGCCTGAAGAGTGGTATCGCCTCGTTGCAGAAGAGGGGGGATTGATTCTTCGCCAATGGCAGGTTCCTCCGCCGGATTTCAGGG
>JAGNMT010000199.1 GCA_017991025.1 Verrucomicrobiales bacterium | reverse complement strand
GGAGACAAGCTCGGAAATGGAAACTGCAGCAGACTTTGTCTCTTCCGCCGCGAGCGGGGACAAAGCTGCAAGGAGCAGCAAAAAAAGGGAAAAGGAGCGCATGAGATGAGTAAGCTAGAGTGGCAGACGTGGACAAGAAGCAGCCTCGACAAGAGGCATATGGATGACCCGGAAGAGGGACATCACTCCGACGCGGTGATTCACCATCCGGGAGGATGATGTAGCGCACGGAAAATCAGGCGAGCGCCGAAGGGGCACGAGCGGGCAATGCCGCGCGACTCGCAAAGACCCATGTCGTCCGCAACTCCGGCGGCGCGACAGTCGGCACCGGTACTGCGGCGGAATCGGTCTCAGCTATTTCGTTCAACAGCGATACCGGGTGAAAGAAATTGACGAGATCCAGCAGCTGAATCTCGGGAAGGGCAGGCGACGATGGCACTTCACTATGCGCGATGCTGTTACTGGGACAGGAGGGCGTCTCGTTGTGCTGATCTGGAATGCTCTCGCAATTGCAGGCGGAACAGTCTGCATCCGGCGCTAAGTAGCAACACACAGATGCGGGCACGATGAGAGCCAACAAGACGAGTGTTATGATTTGCCAAAAGCGTTTCATCGAAGATGACCGTCCCACATTGGGAAAAACTCGTCAAGCGATTTCGCCCATTGCGCGGGCGGTGCGTCCCAAACAAAAAAAGGCCTCCCTCTCCCCAAATCGGATTTGTGGAAGGGAGGCCAGAGAAACCGTCGGCGCGAGCGAGGTTTACTCGTGCTCACAGGTGCAGGCGTATTCCTTATTTTTGCAGGACGGGCACTGCTCGAGGTTCAGATTGAACTTCTCGGTTACGGTTTTAGCATCTGCTGAGGTCTTGATCTGAACCACGGTTGGGAGGTCATTCCCCTCTGGAATGGCCGTGTCAGAGATCAGTTTGTCGCCGTCTTTGGTGAAGGTCAGCTTGGTTGGAGCGGAGCGTTCACCGAGGGTGACTTTGATGACTTGCTCGCCGGGGGCAACCACTTTCATATCATCGTCAATGAATCGGATCTCGACTTTATTTTCTTTATTCACGAAGAACTCGACGTGCGGCTCGACTTCGGTGATGAGCTTGCCACCGGTGGGACCGGCTTTGGCTTCATGTTCATGATCGTGTTTCTCTTTATCAGCGGCGCTGACGTTGAGGGCCAGGCCGAGAACGGCGATGGCAAAGGTGAGTAGCGTGGATTTCATATTCTTATTTGATTTGGTTTTTGTTTTTTTTGTCTGACTGACACCCGTTAGACGCGGGCGGGAGAGATTAATGCGAAGCAGGCGCTTCATTCTGGATGGCAGTATCGGCAGCCTTGCGCCCGAAGGTAAAGAACACGGTCGGAGTGACACCCAAACCGAGCAGCGTGCTGGTAATGAGGCCACCGACAATGACGACGGCGACGGGATGGAGGATCTCCTTGCCCGGCTGATCGGCGGCGAGGACGAGGGGGATGAGACCGATCCCGGCCGCCAGAGCCGTCATCAATACGGGGACAAGACGCTCCTTCGTTCCACGAATCACCATTTCCTTAGTGAAATCCTCCCCTTCGTGCTGCATGAGGTGAAGGTAGTGGCTGATGAGCATGATGCTGTTTCGCGCTGCGACGCCGGCCACGGCGATGAAGCCGACGAGGGTGGCGATGCTGATGTTGTTCAGCTTGAAGTAGGTGAAGACGAGGCCACCGACGAGTGCCAGCGGGATATCGCACAACACTTGAAAGGCAAAGAAGGGAGTTCGGAAGTAGCCGTAGAGGAGGAAGGCGATGACCGCGAGGACGACGAGGGTGAAGAGGGCGATGCGCTGTGTGGCCTCCTGCTGCGCCTGGAACTCGCCTTCAAACTTGAGGAAGTAGCCTTCCGGCAGGGTAACTTTCTCCGCGACTTCCTCTTTGAGTCTGACCACCAGATTGCTCACGTCACGGACGGTCGGCTTGATGCCGATAGCGAAGCGACGCTGGCTATCCTCGCGGAAGATGACGTTGGGTCCCTTGGCCTCGCGCACATCGGCGACGAGGGAAAGCGGGATGCGCTGACCTTCACTCGTCTCCATAGGAAGCTCGGCGATCTTGTCCGGGGAGTCTCTCCACTCGATGGGCAATCGAACAACGAGGTTCACGGCACGCTGGCCTTCGCGTAGTTCGGCGACTTCCTTGCCGCCGATAAGGGCGGAAAGCTGTTCATTGAGCTTGCCGGGGGCGATACCGTAGGCTTTGGCGCGATCCCGATCCGCCTCGATCCGGAGCTGCGGAATAGACGAAGTCTGGTCGAGCTTAGCGTCCTCGAAGCCGGGGATGCTCTTTGCGACGGTCTGAATCTCGATGCCGATTTGTCGCAGCTTGTCGAGATCGGGGCCGAAGACCTTCACCGCAACGGGTGCGGAGACACCGCTCATCATGTGACCGATGCGATCTGCGAGCGGACCGCTGACGACGGCAAAGACGCCGGGCACCGATTTGATCTTAGCGGAGAGGTCGTCGAGAATTTCCTTTCGGCTGCGCCCTTTCGTTTTGTGTTCCCCTTCGATTTCTCGGAAGTCGACGTCGAACTCGGCGGTGGAAACAGGGACAACGTGATCACCCCGTTCGGCACGACCGAGACGGCGACCCACCTTGCGCACCTCAGGTACGGAGAGGATCTGCTGCTCGATGACGTCGGAGATTTTGTTCATCTCGTCGAGCGAGGTCCCGGGCGCGGTGGTCGCGGCGACGAGGGCGGTTTCCTCCTGGAATTTGGGAAGGAAGTCCTTGTTCATCTTCGGATAGAGGGAAAAGGCGGCGACGACGATCATCGCTGCGATGCCGAGCATCAGATAGGGTTGATTCAATCCAAAACGCAGCCAGACGTGCTCCAGCAGCCACTTCATTCCTCGTGTCAAAAACCCGTCCGCATGCTCTTTTCCCTCCTTGGGATTAAGCAGGATCGAGCACAACACCGGAATCGCTGTGAGCGAAACGACGAAAGAAGCGACCATGGAGATGATCGTGGCGATAGCGATAGGCGCGAAGAGCTTGCCCTCGACCCCTGTCAGTCCGAGGAGCGGGAGGAAGACGAGGATGATGAGAACGGTGGCATAGAGAATCGAATTTCGCACTTCACCAGAGGCTCTCGCGATAACTTGCAATCGCGGATGAGGATTCGGCAGTGAAGCGTTTTCCCGCAAACGTCGGAAGACGTTCTCCACATCGACGATGGCGTCATCCACGACCATGCCGATGGCAACGGCGAGACCGCCGAGGGTCATGGAGTTCACACTGATGTCGAATCCTTTGAATACCAGCATCGTGATGCCAAACGAGAGCGGCATCGCCATCAGCGTGATGAAGGTGGTCCGGAAGTTCATCAGGAAGAGAAACAGCACGATGGTCACCATGATGGCCCCGTCCCGGATCGCTTCGGTGAGATTGCCGATGGCGTGATCGATGAAGTCCTTTTGCTGAAAGAGCAGGGTTGTCTCGACACCCTTCGGGAAGGTGGCTTCGAGTTCGTCGAGCGCGTCTTTGATCTGCTCGGTGAGCGCCCGCGTGTCGAAGCCCGGGGCCTTGGTGATGGACATGATGACGCCGTAGGTCGGCGACTTCTCCGGTGCCTGACTCACCGTGGCATCACCGCGCATGGGTTCGATCCCCCAGACGACTTTCGCGACATCTCCGATGGAGATGGGGCGGTCGTTGATCTTCTTGATGATGGTGCGGGAGATGTCGTTAAGCTCGACGGTCATCGCGAGATTGCGCACCATGATCTCGGTGGGTCCGGTATTGAGAAATCCCCCGGTGGTCGTGTTCGCCGCCTCGGTCGCGGCCAGCTCCAACTCGTCGTAGCTGACGTTGTTGGCCTGCATTTTGTAAGGATCGGGCTGGATTTCAATCTGCTTCACTCCGCCGCCCATGTTGAGGATTTCCGCGATACCCGAGATGCTTTGAAGGCGACGCTTGATCGTCCAATCAGCGAGTGAGCGAACTTCGCTCGGCGGCATGTAGCCGGGCTCGCCTTCCTTGATCGTGGATCGCACCCCGACCAGCAAAATCTCACCCATGAGTGAGGCCACAGGTGTCATGAAGGGCTGCACACCCTCGGGCAATTGTTCGCGAACACCCTGGAGACGTTCCTGCACCATCGTCCGCGCTTTATAGATGTCCGTGTCCCAGCCGAACTCGGCGTATACGAGCGAAAGGGACACATCGGAGTTGGAGCGCAATCGGGTGAGTCCCGCCACCCCCATGAGCGCACTTTCCAGCGGCTGAGTGACGCGCATCTCCACCTCCTCCGGGGCGAGGCCGGGGGATTCGGTGAGGATGATGACGGTCGGCTTGGTGAGATCGGGCAGGACCTCCACGGGCAGTTCCGTGGCCGTCTTCAGGCCCATCACCATGAGGATGATCGCGACGCCGATGACCAGCGCCCGACTCGCGAGCGCCCAGTGAATCATTTTGTTCAGCATGGCTTAAACGGCCTCCTTGTTGATGGGTTCGGCAAGGGACGCGTCGTTGCCTGCACTCCGCTTCTTGGTGAAGATGGAGGCAATGAGGAGGACCAGGAGCGCGCCACTGATATATTTCCAAATGGGGCTACCCCCGCCTCCGGCAGGTTCGACAATGCCTGCCGCCGCGCGCTTTTTCGCCTCCATCTCGGCCTTTTTCTCGGGCGTCAGTTCGCCGCCGTCTTCCGCGTGCTCGTGACCGTGGGCGGCATCCAGCGCTTCTTTCAATGATACACTGCTCGCTCCGGCGAAGGACAGCGAATAGGCTCCACGCGTTACGACGTCATCCGCCGGGAGCACCCCGCTCGTGATCTCAACAAAGCGGTCGTTCATCTCACCGACCTGAACCGGTGTCTTATAAAAGACCGTCTTCAGATCGAAGTCCTGGACATAGACAAACCGGTTGCTCGCCTCGCCCTGCAGAGCAGCACGAGGCACACTCACCACATTGCTGCGTTTACTCATGACGATAGAGAACTCCGCCCGCATGTCAGCCCGCAACAGATCGCCGGGATTCGTGAGGCGGAAGATGGCATCGATCGTGCCGCTCTCTTTGTCGGCACTGGTACCGAAGCGCAGCAACTCTCCCGTGAAATTCTCGTTCGGAAGCGCCGCGACTTTGATATGCGCGACGGTTTTGGGTTTCATGTTACCGGCCTGATGCTCTGGTACTCGAGCCACCGCATACACCTCGCTGAGGTCTGTGATTTCCATGAGGGATTTCTCCGGATCGAGTGGATCGCCGAGACGGGCGTCCACATGGGTGACGAGGCCACCTAGAGGTGCTTTGAGAGAGATCACCGGCGGCGGATCACCCGGCTGGCGACTCTCGATTTTCGCCACTTCCTCATCCTTCTTGACTATGTCGCCGGGGCCGACTTTCATCTCCACGATGCGTCCCGATATGCGGCTGCTCACAGCGGCGACCTTGCTCGGGATCACTTCGATTCGGCCAAGTGAAAAAATCGTGGCCTCGAAGTCGGTCTCCTCGACCAAAACAGTTTCGATACGGAGGTTTTTCACCCCGGTTTCATCGAGGACGACGGCTTTGTCAGCATTTGCCGCGTCGATGGAGTGGAGAGACAGGCTGAATGCGCCAACGATGGCGGAGATAGAGCCGAAGCCACGGAGGTGGAACAGTTTTAAGGCAGCTTTCATGCAAACAGACGTATGAGACGAATAGGGTGAGGTGGTTCAGTCAACCGTGGTGGTTTGAATGAATTAATTAGTGAGATTCTATTTTCCTGACCGGGAAGAAACGTCGAGGCCAGGGTAGGCGCCAGTGACGAAGCGGACTCGGGCTTCGGCGAGGTGGTAATCCGATAGGAAAGTGACCGCTGCACTCTGGAGTTCGAGAACCTGCTCCTGTGCTTTCTGGACTTGATTCAAAGTCGCTTCGCCGCGTTCGTAAGCACCGCGAAATGCGGTGAGGTTTTCCTCAGCGAGATCGAGCAGTTCTCCGCCTGATTCCCGTGCGAGTTCCCAGGCATCGAAGCGACGTTGATAGGCTTCTTCGCACTCACTCCGGATCTGGAACTGGACCGCTTCGATCCCCTGCGTGGCACTCTCTACATCGATTTTGGCCTGCGCAATCCCCTCCTGATTTCGTTTCCAGAAAGGGAGCGGGATGGACACCCCGACACCGGCAAAAGTGTTGCGCTCGAGACCGGTGGGGTTGTCATTCGCTTTTTCGCCATCAACGAACACTTTCACGGAAATGTCGTCCCATCGTTTTGCTTCTTCGAGGATCACGGCCGCGCGGGTTTCATCGATCTTGGCGAGAGAAATGACATAGTCGGGCCGGTGTTGGAGGATGCCATCGAGGTCCGCCGTTTTCGAAGGGCGACTTTCCGGCAGCGCGAGAGATCCACCGAGCGGGAGATCGGAGGTGGCATCCAGCCCGATGCGTTGTTTCAGGGCCATCTCCTGTTGTCGCTCTCTAGCGACCGCGAGCTTCATGTCCTGATCGATCGTTCGTCCGCTCAGAGTCGCCTGGATGACGTCCAATTTCGAAGCTTCCCCGATTTTTGATTTTTCCTGGAGGAAATCGACGATCTTCCGATTCAGGGTGGAACTCTCCCGGCGGAGACGAATCGTTTCGCGGGTGGCGAGCAGTTCGATGAAAAGTTGGTCCACTTCACCTGCCAGTTCGCGGCGACGTGCCGCGATCTCCGCCTCGGCGAGAATGACCTGATAGGAACGCAGGCTCTTTTCGTGTTTGAGCCTTGCCGTGAGTGGGAATCGCTGGGAAAAGGCGACCCCGTAGTTGCCCTCTCCTTCATTGAGCCCGACACCGTCCCCGTCGACGCTCAGTTCGAGCTCCGGATTTTCCAGTCGCCCCGACCACTGCCGCCGGGATTGGGCGCGTTTGATTTCCAGCGATGCCATTTTCAGCTCGCGATTGT
>JAGNMT010000198.1 GCA_017991025.1 Verrucomicrobiales bacterium | reverse complement strand
TAGCAAGACAGGTAAGGAAATCTGGAAGACGGAAGGATTCGGGGATTCTCATTCGACCCCGACGGTGATGACGCTTCACGGTGTCGAACAGGCGATTTTTGTCGCGACGAAGCGCGATGGCGGGGTCAACCTTGGCACGACCATCAGTGTCGAACCGAAGTCCGGTAAGGTGCTTTGGAAGACGGATGCTTATTTTAACAAGATCCCGATTCCTTTTCCGACGAAAGTGACCGAAGACCTTGTCTTTTTGACGGGTGGTTACGGTGACGGCAGTTGCATGATCAAAGTGACCAAAGAAGGCGAGAAATGGAATGTTGAAAAGGTCTTCACCTTGAAACAGGGGACTCAGATTCATCCCCCTTTTGTGATCGGGAAACACCTCTACCTTCTCGCCAACGAGAATGACAACCATAACGGAGTGGCCCGGAAAACAGGTGGACTCATGTGCCTCGACCTGGCTGGCAAAACCATCTGGCAGACCGGTGCGGAGCCATACATGGGTCGAGGGAATATGATTTTCGTCGACGGACACCTCCTCATTCAGGATGGCGAGGTCGGATATCTGCGTTCGGTGAAACCTTCGCCGAAAGGTTACGAGGAGGTTGCGATGACCGACGTCTTTGGCAAGAAGACTGAAGTGGATGAGCAGATCGCGAAGCAGGCCGGGAAAGAGGTCATCAAGATGCCCGACTTTAAATACTGGTCTCCAATGGCCCTGGCTGACGGACGTCTCATTATGCGGGGTCAGGACAAATTGAAGTGTCTGGATCTTCGAAACACCGGGGTGGGTCAATGATTTCGGATGATCCCGGAGGGACAAGCCCCGTGAATTCAGATTTCCCGCTTCAACCCTTCCTCATACTAACCACGGGAAGGCGGGGTTCGGAGGGAAGAAAAGGCTGAACCAGTTCGTTCGAGCGAATCCTGTCCGGGACACCTCCGCATTTCAACCGTCTTTGAATGTGGTGAACTCCTTAAGACCCCCAAACTAAATTTGGCATTCGAGCCTCGCTTGTTGTAGTTTCGGGCGATGTTCTGGCTACGCTCGATTCTGTTTTCGTCTCCGCTGGCACTGGTTTTCGGGGCGTGCTGGCTTTTCGACAGAGTCAGCGAACTGCAGCTCTCGCACGACACCGGAGCGCTCGTCTACGCGATCCAGGAACCGGTCGGGTATCTGAATCCGCTCGTCCCCTCAATCGGGGTGACCGGAGAGGTGACGGACCTGATCTTCGAGCCTCTTCTGACCAGGGATGATGATTTGAACCTGCAGCCCAACCTTCTGGATCGCTGGGCTTCACAGACGGTCGTCACGATACGCTGCTCGAGCGAGGAGGCGGCCGGAGAGTCCGAGGCGATGCTCCGCTCCGGCGAGTATCTTGGGAAGGGGATGAAAGTGCTCGCACTGGATCGCACGGACTCTGTCATCACGATCGCTCTTGAGGGGCTCGAAGCCGGGCTGGACAAACGGCTTGTGAGCGAATTTGCACCGGAGAATCTCGGAGATTATCTGCTCGTCAAAGTGACCCTGAAAAACTCCATTCACGATTCCATTGAGTCTTTTTTGAAAGGCTCGGTTGAGAAAACACAGCTCCGCATGCTTGAGTTTGCGGGCGATCGCGAGGCGAATCTTTTCATCAGTGGTGAGACGGATCTTTTTCTTCGCGAACTTAGTCTCTACTACGAATCCAATCTCAGCCTGGATCCGCGCATCGAGGTGATGGGCGACCAGTGTCATACGACCTCGCGTGAAATGTTTCTGGATCTGCGCACCGATGTGAGGTGGCACGATGGACGTCCCTTTACTGCCAGTGATGTGCTGTTTTCTTTTAACGGGTTGACCCGGCCCGACTCCCCGCTGCCTCTCGCCGCAAGTTTTTGGTTTGTGGAGAAGCTGACTGCAGTGTCTACGCATCGTCTGAAAGTGGAGTGTAGTGACGTTCCGGCGATGATGCTGGAGAGTTGGGAGAAGCTGCCGGTCCTTCCCGCTCATCTCCTGCGCGGTCTCAGTGATCCGAAAGAGCGTGACGCCTTTTTTGCCACGCCTGTTGGGACCGGCCCCTATCGTCTGAGCGCGAGAAGGGACGATGGTGGAGTGGAACTGGTCGCCAATGAGTATCACTTCCGGGCGATTCCGCTGGAAAAGCGGATCGGATATCGGCGATTCGGGTCGTTTGAAGCGACTCTCCTCGCCCTGCGGTCGAGAACTCTCGATGCCATCATTCCTGATGAGCGCTTCACAGACTGGTCCGAGCGTAATCCGGGATCAGTTCGCCCGATTCGTTGCGAGCCCCGCATTCAGCATTTTGTTGCGTGGAATCTGGACGTCGCGCCATTCGATCGTAATCCGGTCCGGCTTGCCCTCGCCAAAGCGGTCGATCTGAAAGAAGTAATCCATGATACCGCGACAGGATTTGAGCAGCCGGTCACGAGCCTTTTCTATCCGGGGAGCTCCCATCACAAAGAGGTAATGTTGTTGCCGCTCTACGATCCCCGGGGAGCCGAAAATCTGCTCGAGGAGGAAGGTTACAAACTCGACGAAAAAACGGGTCTTCGTAAAAACGCGAACGGGCAACCCCTTTCATTCACCCTCTCGGTCAATGAGGCGAATGCCGAGCACCGTCGTTTCGCCGGTGCCCTCGTCGAGCAGTGGGCGGGGGTTGGTGTCAGCGTTAAGGTGGAGTTCCTGGCCTGGAATGATATACTCTCAAATCGGCTTGCCCCCCGAAAGTTTGACGCCCTCGTTCTGAGCTGGGAAATCCCGTTTGAGCGGGATCGCTATACGGTCTGGCATTCCTCCGGTGTGGGTCCGGGGAAGAGTAATTTTTCGGGGCTGCGCAGTCAGGTGGTCGATGACATCCTTGAAAAGCTCCGTTATGAAGACGACCCGCTTCGGTTGGCGGGCTACACGTCCGCTCTTCAGAAAGCCATCGCCGATCTTCAGCCCTGCTTTTTTGTCTGTGATACCGGGCGAATCATCACGGTGCGGAGTGATGACATCGAGGTCTATCGTCCTTTGCCAGGGGGGGCAGGGGTTGCCCAACCGCTCGTGATTGGCAAGCCGGGTCTCGAACAGGTGCGGCCCTGGTGGGTGCGCAGGGAAACATTTGAGGGGCTGGAAGCCGGAAACTTACGCGCCGAGTAATCGTATGGCCCGCCTTTTCCTTCAGAGTCTCCTGGTTGCCTTGATCCGTTTTGCAGCGGCGGGGATTGCTTTGATCATGCTTATTGAGGTGGTTTATTGTGTTATCGGCAGAACGGATCGCCATGTCTGGTTGCCTGAATCCTATGGCCCTGTCCCGGCGGAGTTGACGACCCGCCCTGTCAACTGGTCCGGCTTGCTCCGGGATCGGGCCGCAGCAAGTCTCCCGGTGATGCTTGTTTCGCTGACCGGGGTGCTTCTGATCGGGGGGGCGTGGGGAACTCTCGGGGCGCGCCTGAGACGGTTTCGCGGGACGAGCCTGCTCGGGGCTCCCTTCAGTATTTTCGCCTGCGTGCCGGGATTCTGGTTTGTTATCCTCGTTGCGATCTATTCGTATTTTCAATGGAAGCGACCGGGTTTTGCTAATGAGCTGGTCGTTGAGCGGGGGCCTGACATTCTCACCTGGTGGCATATCAGTGTCGTCGCCCTGCCGGCAATGGCGGCGGGTGTTGCCTGGCAGATCAGGGCCGTCTCAACAGTGCTCGAGAAGGAGGCTGCCCGGCCTTACCTGAGGGGCCTCTTCATCGCCGGATACAGCGATGAAGATATTTTCTACCGCAATGTGTTCCGACGGGCGCTGCCGTCTCTTCTCGCATTGAGTGATCGGACCTTATCCTGCCTCGCGGGTAGTCTCGTCTGTCTTGAGTATGCGTTTCGCTATCCGGGAATCGGATCGCTCCTCGTGGAATCCGTAAAACTCGGGAGTTACGGGGGGATTCTGGTGAGTGCGTTATCGATGGCAGCCTTCGTCAGTCTGTGTGTCGCGGTAAGTGAATGCGTGGCGCGCCTCGTAAAACCGGAGGGATTCTCATCATGAACCGGCGAAATTCCAAAGTAATCCACCTTCTGCGCCTTTTCATGGCCCGGATCTGGCAGATTCGGCGAGTGATCCTTCTCGTGATCCCCTATTTATTTCTTCTCAGTTGGCTCTTCCTGGCGGACAGCCGCATGGATGTGCGTCCTGGCGTGATATACGAAGTGCCGGACGTTCCCGCTTGGGAAAAGCCGGATAAGGCGCACTGGTTCGGTACCACTGGAAACGGGGTGGATCTTTTTGAGCTGAGCCGCCTTGCCATGGCCACTTCTGTTTCGGTGGCGGTGGTTACCACCTCGCTGGGGATCGGGCTCGCCCTGCTTTTGACGATGCTGTTTGTTTTTGATCCCGGAGAGAGGCGTTTTGATCTTCTCAATGCCGTGAGTCGAGCCGGGTTTGTGATGCCTTCAATGGTTTTTCTTGTCATCCTCACCGGAGCCTCCGGCGGCAGCCTCGTTATTGCGATCTCCGGCTTAATTCTTGTTATCGCCTTCCACCTCTGTCCGGTCATGGCGGAATGGTTTAAGGAGGGGGAAAGCGGATTCGATGTCGTCTCCGGTTATGCCCTGGGGCTATCGCGTCGGGAAATTGTGATCAATCGCGTTTTGCCAAAAGTCCTGCGCCGCCTCATTGGCGTCTTTGCCAGCCTCGTTCCCGTGGTGGTCATGGCGGAGATGGCCCTTTCCTTTATGGGTCTGACAGGGGACCGCCTCAGTTGCGGGGCGATGATTGCCTATGGACAGGATCTCATCATTGAGGCTCCCTGGATGTCGATCTACCCGGGCATCATGGCTTCGCTTGTGGTATTGGCCCTCACCCTGCTCGGTTGGCGCGTTTCCGCCGCCTTGCGAACCGGGACCTTGCCCCGCCTTTTTTAACGGTCTCATGGAATCCGAGGACAAAACGCTGCTGGAAGTGAGGAACGTGACGGTCGAGAGGCCCGCGGGTCTTGGAGAGCGACGGATCGGTCTACGGCGGGTCTCGATGACTCTCCGGCAGGGGGAAATTCTTGTGCTCGCCGGCGAGACGGGGAGCGGGAAGTCACTTCTCGCTCGATTGATTGTCGGTGCTGCCGGACCGCAAGTGAAGCCGCTGGGAGGGACGATCCTGTTTGAAGGGAGGGACCTTCTCCGCATGAGAGCCCGCGATCTACAGCAGGTGCGGCGCAGCTCGATTTCAATGGTCACGGGAGACTCCATCGCGCAGGTGAATCCCGACTGTTGTGTGCGGCAATGGCTGAGGGATTGTCTCAGGCTGACGCGGCGTCCCAGGGAGCTGGCGAGTGAAAAGGCGTGGAGCGATTATTTTCACAGCGTCGGAATCGTCGAGCCGGAACAGATTCTATCGAAGCCCATGGGCGACCTTTCTTCCATGCTCTTGAAGCGCCTCCTCGTCATGAAAGCGATCATTTCTCGATCGCGGCTCCTTATCTGTGATGATGCGACGTCAGGGCTGGACAGGATCGCGGAAGCCCAATTCATTGAACTCCTTTGCCAGATTCGAGAAGAGCTTGGTTTGAGTATTCTCATGACTCTGGGAAGTCTGCGCGGAGTGGAACGTTTTGCGGATCAGGTTGCCGTCTTTTATGAAGGGGGAATCCTTGAAGCGGGCCCGGCAAGAGAGCTGCTGGAGGCACCTCAATTTGCCTATACGCGTGAGTTTCTGGCCTGTGAACCTCGTCTCTCCGATCTGCCGAGGGAACTGTCGACGATCAGCCGCGAGGCGGCGAGGGAGGCCGAGGAAGCGATTCATGAAGCCTCTTCGTCTCTCGATGGAGGAACGGTGTGACGGGCCACAGGGTATTCGAGAAGAGGCGAAGGGAGCGGAGGTTTATCAACTGAAGCTTCGGATCCCCGGCGTTTCAGGAGCGCCGCGAATCCTCCCGCACCGGGAGAAAGGTGAGGGTAGACACGATAGCAGGGCTGCGCGGAAAACGGGGAAAGGAATTCGTGAAGATGCGGCACCGGAACCGCTTCGAATTCAGGAGCATTTAGCAGGAATTTCTCAAGGACTCCTTCGTTCTCACGCAAACTGAAGGTGCAGGTCGTGTAGAGCAGATAACCGCCGCCGACCACGGTCCGGGCACCGGCTTCGAGGATCCAGAGCTGCCGGCGGGCGTTGCCTTTCACCGTTGACGGGTGAAAGCACCCCGGATTTTCGATGCCTTTGGCGAGAAGCGACTGGCCGGAGCAGGGCGCGTCGATGAGACAGAGATCGAAGTTCGCGGGGGCGAGTCGGGCCAGTGTTTCGGGCTGAAGACGCTGTGTAAAGGCGTTCGCCACGCGGCAGCGGCTGAGATGGTGGCAGAGAATGCCGAGTCTTTTCGCCTCGACCTCATTGGATAGAAGCAGGCCCGGTTTCAACAGGACCGAGGCCAGTATTGATTTCCCGCCTGGCGCAGCGCAGAGATCGAGGATTTGCGGGGCCTCCGGGAGATCATTACGGGCCGCGAGCATCGCCGAGCCGGTCACGACGGAGGAAAAATCAAGGCTGTAGATGTCGCCTGCGAGATACGCGGCGGAACGACCGATCTTTACACCCGGCTGGATCAGTTCGACTGAGTCCGGGAGCCAGTCGGGAAGGGACTCACGGGCAATCGCGTCTAGTTCCCCGGCACGCCGTGGCACGGTCCAGATCACCGCATTCCCCTGCGGGCGGGGCGAGAGGAGTGCATCGATAAAAGATTCCTGAAACTCTAGCGAGTCGGGGTAGAGCGCCGTTGCGGTCTTGCGCATCAAATTGCTAGGTTCCTTCTTTGTCATGCCTCTGTGTTGGACTACGCGCCGTATTGGCCTATCGGAAAGTGCCAACCTTTAAAAAGAGAATGATTACGGAAGATTTAGTTCGCGAAAAGCTGAAGAAAGTCAATTACCCCGGCTTCAGCCGGGACATCATCTCCTTCGGGC